>JANPMR010000187.1:0-7775 GCA_031427055.1 Rubrivivax sp. | reverse complement strand
GGCCTGCGCGTCGCCGATCTCGCGTGCAAAGCCGCGCGGGCCCAGCAGCGAGAAGTTGTGGCGGTGGCGCAGGCTGTGGTTTTGCACGCTGTGGCCGGCGGCCACGATGCGGCGCAGCAAGGCGGGCTGTGCGCGCGCGTGCTCGGCGATGCAGAAGAAGCTGGCCTTGGCCGCGTGCGCGTCCAGCAGGTCGAGCACGGCCGGCGTGACCTCGGCGTCGGGGCCGTCGTCGAGGGTGATCGCCACTTGGCCGTCGCCCCGCGGCAGGCGCCGCACGTTGGGGCCCAGCAGCGTGCTGCGCGGCCACAGGCCGGCGGCGGTGAGCGCGGCGTGGTCCAGCGCCACGGCCCCCAGCGCCCAGGGCCAGGCGCCGGGCAGGCCCACCGCGACCGCAGCCGCGGCCCCATGCAGCACGACGCTGGCGCGAATGAACGGCGGCACCGGCCAGCGGCGTGGGGCGGCTTGCGGGGCGGCCAGCGGTGCGGCAGCCGGAGCAGCAGGCGCGTCAACAGGCGAGGCGGTAGGCATGGTCACTGAATATTCTCACCCGGCCGAGGCAACAGGCCGTGGCGCGAAGGCCGCCGACAGCAGCAGCGCCAGCAGCGCGCCCGGCGCCACCACACAGCCGATGGCCGCCAGCGAGGGGATGCTGGACATCGCGATGAGCCCGAACGAGGCCACCGTGGTGAGGTTGGCCAGCAGCAGCGAGGCCATGGTGTCGGCGTCGCTTGCGTCACCCGCGGCCGGCGGCCGGTGCTGCAGCATGTCGAAGAAGAGCGCGTAGTTGGATCCCACTGCCACCACCAGCAGCAGGCCGACGAGGTGCAGGATGCCCAGCGAGACGCCCAGCAGCGCCAGGCTGCCCATGGTGAGCAGCACCGACAGCAGCAGCGGCTGGCACACGGCCAGCACGCGGCGTGTGGACCGCAGCGCAAAGGCGATCAGCGCCACCACGCCCAGCGCGCCCAGCAGCGCCTGGGCCTGCGCTTCGCCCAGGTAGCGCGCGTACAGGCGCGTCAGCTCGGCACCGATCTCGATGAGCTGGGTTTCGGAAAGCGCGGGCACGGCGGCCAGCGCGGCGCGCACGGCGGTGGCATCGACCTTGTCCTGCACCGGCTGCAGCGGCAGCAGCGACACCCAGCTGCCGTCCTTGCGCTGCAGCAGCAACGCGTCGACCAGCGGCGACAAGCCCGCGCCGCGCAGCGATGCCAGCGTCAGCGGCGCGCCTTGCCGGGCCTGCTGCAGCTCGGCGACAAAGGGCGCCAGCCGCGCCGCGCGCAAGGGCGTGCCGCGCGTGGCTTGTTCCAGTGCGGCCTGCAGCGTGGCCGCATCCGGCAGGCTGGCTCTGCGCGCCGCTTGCGTGGCCTGGCTGGGCAGCCAGCGCGCCACCGTGGCGTAGCCGCCGATGGCGCCGCGCTCGACCAGCCCATCCAGCACCGAGGCCGCGGCCTCGGTCTGGCGCAGCGTGGTTTCGAGATCAGCGCCCTGCACGACGACGAGGCCGCGCGCGTCGCCGGCGCTGAGGTCGGCGCGCAGGCTGGCGTCGAGCTGCTGCGCGGCCGTGGGCACGGGGCTCAGCGCGCCCAGGTCGGCCCGCCACAGATCGCCGCGCAGCAGCAGCAGCAGCGCCGCGGCCACGCCCAGCGCCAGCAGCGGCCAGCGCAGCCGCGGCAGCCAGGCGGCGCCGCGCGTGGCGGCGTGGCCCAGGCCCCGGCGCAGCGACGCGCCGTGTGCACCATCGGCGCCGTCGGGCATCAGCACCGGCATCACATAGCGCGTGAAAACTGCCGCGCCAATGAGCCCGGCCACCGAGAACACGCCCAGTTGCGCCAGACCCGGAAAGCCCGAGAACACCAGCGCCGCGAAGCCGCAAATCGACGTCAGAACCCCCAGCCGCACCGTGGGCCAGCCGGTGCGCAGCCAATGCCGCCAACCGCCCGCGCGGGACTGGATGAGGTAGTAGATCGAGTAGTCCACGGCCTCGCCGATCAGCGTCGTGCCAAAGCCCAGCGTGATGCCGTGCACGGTGCCAAAGCCGAGGCTCACGGTGGCGATGCCCACCAGCACGCCGCTGACCACCGGCAGCGCCGCGAAGGCCAGCGCACGCAGCGATGCAAAGGCCAGCAGCAGCAGCGCGCCCATCAACACCGTGCCGGCGATGGCCAGCCAGTGGATCTCGCGCTCGATCTGCGCGCGGCTGTCGACGCCAAACAGCGGCGCGCCGCTCATCAACAGCTTCAGGTCTTTGGCGCCGATGGCCGCGAACTCGCTGCGCACGCGCTCGATGGCGCGTTGCTGCGCATCAAGGTCGGCGCCGGGCGCTTTGCTGCCGGCCACCAGCAAGGCGCGTTCACCTTGCCCCGAGACCCGTGAGGCCCACACGCCCTCCACGCTGCGCGGCGCGCTGGCCGGGATCAGGCCCTCGGCGATGCGCACCGTCTCGCCCGTGGGGTCGCGCTCCAGCAGCGGTTTGATGGCGCCGCCGGCCGGCGTGCCCAGCATCGACAGCGTGTCGGCGATGGCGTCGCTCAAGCCCGCGGCGGTGAAGCGCTGAGCGTTGACCGCCGGGCTCAATGCGTAGCGGTTGTCGACCAGCCAGGCGCCGACCTGCGCCCAGGCCTCCGTCTCGCCGTTGCTGACCTGCTCGAACAGGCCGCTGTCGCGCAGCCGCTTGGCCAGAGCGCGCGACGCATCGGCGCGCTGGAGCGCGTTGCCGCCCTCGATGGCCAACAGCAGCGTGCGCGCCGGCACGCCGCTTTCGAGCTGCTCGATCAGCACGCGCTGCTGCGCGTCGGGGCTGGCGGGCAGGAAGGCGCTGAGATCGGCGGTGAAGTTCGTGCGAACGATTTGCGCCAGCGCCGCGGCCAGCACCAGCAGCCACAACGCGAGGGTCAGCGCGCGGTGGCGCGGCGGTGGCGTGCTCATTGCGGCGCAGGCCGTGGCGCGGCGTTCATCGTGGGGTGGGCCGCGGCGCGGCGTTCATCGGGGCGCAGGCCGCGGCGCGACCTGGAGCGGCTCGATGGCCATCACCGAGCGGTCGCCGCCGGCCATCCACAGCTCGACGCTGCGCACGTCGCTGGCCAGCCCGGTGATCTTGATCTCGCGCAGTTGCGTCGCCAGGCGCGCGTCGCGTGGCGTCAGCGTCAGCGTCCAGCGCGCGGGTGCGCCATCGACCTGCACGTTGAAGTGCCGGCGCAGGGCAGGCGCGTCGCCCACCAGCGTGCCGCGCAGGGCCTCGATGAGCGCGTTGAGCTCGGGTATGGCGTCCACCGTCATCTGCCGCACACGGCCGCCGCGCTTGAGCACGATCTGGTTGCCCTCGACCGTCATCGACTCCTCGCGCGGCTCGAGGGTGCGGCGCGTAAAGCGGTCGGGCGCCGCAAAGCTCAGTGTGCCGCTGGCGCGCAGCGGGTCGTCGAAGCCACTGACGAAGCGCTCTTCGGTGAAGCGGGCCTCGCCGCTCTTGCGTTGCGCCAGCAACGCCGCCAGTTCGGGCAGGTCGAGCGCGCGTGCCGGCGTGGCCGTCAGCATCAGCAGCATCAGCAAGGCCAGCAATGACTCAAGCCGGGTCATCTTCGGTCCAGTAGTCAAAGAAGTTGAACCAGTTGCAGGGCGCCTCGCGGCACAGCGCTTCGAGCCGCGCCACGTAGGCGACCAACGCGGCGCGGATGCGTGCCTCGCGCTCGCCTGCTGCCATCGGCAGGCTGAAGTCGGCCAGCGGCTCGAAGATCAATTCGTAGCGGCGCCCGCCACGGTACAGCCCGACCATGAAGTAGACGGGCCGCTTGAGCAGCATGGCCAGGCGCAGCGGGCCTTCGGTAAAGCGCGCTGGCGTGCCCAGGAAGGGCAGCTCGACGCTGCCGGTGCGGGCGCTGCCCGTGCCCCCTGCGGGGCCGAGAAAGCGGTCGCCCAGCAGGCCGACGAAGCAGCCACTGGCCAGCGTGTCGCGTATCTGCAGCGTCGAGCCGCTGCGGCCGATGGCGATCACCGAGAGCTTGAACTCCGGCGCGATGGCGCGCAGCACGCTGTGGATCATGCGCGCGTTGTCGGGGTACATGACCATCGCCACGCGCAGGCCGGGGCGGGTGTCGCGGATGGCGTGCAGGGCCTCGAAACTGCCCAGGTGCGCGCCGAGGAGGATGACGCCCTTGCCTTCGGCCACGCGCTCGTCGACCCATTCGCCGCCGCGCACGCTGATGTCGAAGGCGCTCATGTGTCCGCGCACGAAGTACACACGGTCGAGCACGATGGACGCGAAGGCGTGAAAGTGCCGGTACTGGTCGCGCCAGGTGGCAGCGCGACCCAGCGCGCGCGCCAGGTAGCGCGCCGAGTGGCGCCGCGACGTGGGCGCGAAGCACAGGAAGTACAGCGCGATCGGATGCAGCACCAGGCGCGCCACCGGGCGGCCCAGCGTGACCGCGATCCACCCCATCAGGCGCAGGGCCAGCATGTTGCTGCGTTCGCCGCTGGCGGCCCAGTCGGGTGCGCGGGCGCCGCCGTGTGGGGCCGCGCTGGACGTCGGCTCGGGCGTGCCCATGCGGCTCATGGCGCGGCGGCCGAAAGCTGGCCGCGCGCCACCGTGGTCGCGCCCAGCCGCACCTCGAAGGCGATTGAACTGCCTTGGTCGCGCAGGTCCACGCCCAGCGTGGCGCCGGGCTTCACGGGCGCCAGGAACTTGGCACTGTCGATGCGCGGCGTGGCACCCAGCCGCTGGCGCCAGGCCGGGCGCGCGTCCAGCGCCGCCATGACCAGCGACAGCAGCACCGCGCCCGGCAGCAAAGGCTGGCCTGGGAAGTGGCCCGCGAAGGCCGGGTGGTCGGTCGGGATGGTGATCGTGAAGTCCACTGGCGGGCCGGCCGGGTCGGCCGGCGCTGCGGCCGTCAGTTCTGTGGCCGATTCATCGGCGGCCGTCAGCGCGCCCCGTGCCAAGGCGCGCAGTGCCGCCACCGTGAGCTTGCCCGTGGCTTCGCGCGGCAGGGCGTCCAGGTGCACCACGCGCCGGGGCACGAAGGCCGGCTCCAGTCCGGTGCGCAACGCGGCCACGACCTGCGCTGCCGTGAGCGTGGGCGCGACGACGAAAGCCACCGGGCGCACGACGCCTTCGGCCACCTCGTCGGGCAGCCAGAAGGCGCCGTCCTCGACGCCCTCGATGCGGTTGAGATGGAAGTTGAGGTGCGCCAGCGAGCTGCGCTTGCCGGCGACGTGGATAAGGTCGTTGGCGCGCCCCAGCAGCCGAAAGCGCCGGTCGCTTTCGAGCACCAGCACGTCGGCCAGCGGCGTGGGCTCTTCGACATGGCCGCCGTGCACGATGAAGCGCTCATTGCTACCGTCGTCCTCGCCGATGCCGGTGCCGTTGCCGTCGGCATCGGCGAGCGCCTCGCGCCGGATGCGCAGCGCGCCCAGCGTCGTCCAGGTCTCGCCCGCGGTGGTGCGGCGGGCCGCCACCTGGCCGGCCTCGGTGCAGCCGTAGATCTCGACCAGCGGCCCGCCGAAGGCTGCTTCGGCCTGCGCCGCGAGCTGCGGCGACAGCGGCGCGGTGGCCGACAACACCAGGTCCACCGGCGGCAGCTCCACGCCGGCCCGCAGCAGTGTCTTGAGGTGGAAGGGCGTCGTCACCAGGGCACGCGGCCGCGGCACGCTGGCCAGGGTCTGCGCGATGTCGGCCGGGTAGAACGGCCGGCCGGCCTCGAAGGCCGCACCGCCCAGCAGCGCCAGCATCACGGTCGACTCGAAACCGTAGCTGTGCTGCACTGGCACCGTGGCGACGATGTTCAGGCCGCGCAAGTCGCTGCGGCCCATCAGTTCGGCCAGCCGTTCGGCCTCGGACGCAATGTTGGCCACCAGCTGGCCCCAGCGCTTGGCGTGCGGCTGCGGCGCGCCGGTGGAGCCGCTGGTGAGCAGGCAGGCGGCTTCTAGGGTCGCCGCGATGTGCGGCGCGTCGCCCGCGCCCGCGCCCGCTGCCGCTGCCGCTGCCGCTGCCGCTGCCGCCGCTGGCCGTGCGACGCGCAGCGTGGGCAGGCCGCCGGTGTCGAGCGCGGCGTCGTCGGTCAGCAGGTAGGGCGGCGCGCCGGCCGACGGCACCTGGCGCAGCGTTTCAGGCAGGGCGTTGGGCGGCAGCAGGCTGGTCTGCCCGCGCAGCAAGGCGGCGGCCAGGCCCAGCGCAAAGTGGTAGCGGTCCTGGCACAGGTTGATCGGCCGCCCGGCCGGCAGCTGCTCGGCCAGCGCCGCGGCCTCGGCGACAAACTGCGCGGCACTGATCGCCAGCCCGTCGCGCCAGGCCAGTGGCGCGGCCGGGTCGCGCGGTGCCAGCAACGGCCACGACGAGGGTGTGGCGTTCATGGCCCAGCCGCCCGGTCGCTCGGATTGGCCTGCCGGTAGGCGTCGAACGCGGCCCGCAGCGAGACGCGTTCGAAGTCCGGGTGGCGGCGGTAGCGCATGACGTGCTCACCCACGAACAGCGCCACGGCGGCCAGCGGCGTCAACAGGTTGCAGTAGACCGACCACCAGGCCCAGGGCGCGAAGGCGTAGATCGCGGCCGACACCGCCACCATGGCCAGGAAGTAGCGCACCCACAGCCCTGTCAACCAGCCCGTGTAGGCGCGCATCTCGGGCGTGAATTGGCGGTGCAGGCGCTGCGCCATGGCGGTGATGAGCGGTGTGCTGCCGGCTCGCAGCGTGATGCCGAAGCCCCAGGCCAGCACCAGGTGGATGCCGGCGTGCTGCAGCACGTACATGCGCTGCATGTCCTGCACGCCGCCGCGCGCCACGATCACCACCAGCAGCGCCACCAGCGCGGCGCAGGCCGCCAGGGTGAGCATCTGCCGGCGCTGCCAGGCGGTGCCGGCCACCGCCACCAGCAAGGGGCCGAACAGCACCGCGACTGCCCAGGGCGCCTGGGCCGCATGAAGCATCAGCCAGTTCGACAGCAGCGCATAGCCGGTCAGGGCCGCTGCGGCGGCCGCGAATCCCCACCCGGCCATGCCCGCAGCCTCAGGTGCTGCGGTGCTGGGCGACATGGGCCGCCAGGCTGCGCAGGTTCTGGAAGATCTTCTGGTTGTTCTCGTCGTCAGAGCGCAGCTGGAAGCCGTAGCGGTGCGAGATCTCGAGCGCGACTTCGAGCACGTCGATCGAGTCCAGCCCCAGGCCGTCGCCGAACAGGGGCGTCGTGGGGTCGATGTCGGCCGCCGCGACTTCCAGATTGAGCGCCTCGACAAACAGGCTGGCCAGTTCGCGCTCGAGCGTCGGCAGATCCGACACCGGGGCGGTAGCTGCTGCGGCGGCGGGGGCGGTTTGCGGCAAGGACACGAAGGACTCCTGAAATGGGCCGGCGTCGTGGTCGCGCCAGCGTATGTCAATTGTAGGCGGGCGCGCCGGCGCACCCGCTGCGCCTGCCGGGCCCGCCGTGCCTGCTACATGCCCTTGAACAGGTGCGCGTACAGGCGGCTGGCCATCAGGGTCTCGGGTCGGCCCCTGAGCACCAGCGTGACCTTGCCAGACTCTTCGCGGCGCGCGCTGGTGATGGCACGTGCCTGCACCACCGTGCCGCGGTGCACCTGCCAGAAGGCCTGCGCGTCGAGCTGCGGCAGCAGCTCGCGCAGCGAGGTGCGGATGAGGTGCTCGCGTGCCGCGGTGACGACGCGCACGTACTTGTCGGCGGCCTCGAAGTAGATGACCTCGTCCACTGGCACCAGGTGAACGAGGTTGCCCACCTGTGCCTGGATGACGGCCAGCCGCGGCGCGGCCGGTGCCGCCGCGGCGCCCAGCAGGGCGCGCAG
>JANPMR010000186.1:0-13546 GCA_031427055.1 Rubrivivax sp. | reverse complement strand
TGCTGGGCGACGAGGGCTGCGCGCGCCAGGGCTACAACGACTTCGAGAAGATCTCGTTCTGGCGCACCCCGGTGTCGCAGTGCAAGAGCCAGAACAACGCCTGCGTGCCGTACCACAAGTGGGCGTCGGACTACATCGCCGTGCTCGGCGGCCGCTAAGACCGTGACTGCCGCCGTCCAGCTCGAAGACGTGGCCTGCGTCTTCGGCAGCGGGCCCACGGCTGTACGCGCCGTGGACGGCGTCAACCTGACGATCGAAGCCGGCGAGTTCTTCACCTTGCTCGGGCCCTCGGGCTCGGGCAAGACGAGTTGCCTGCGCATGATCGGCGGCTTCGCGTTGCCCACGGCCGGACGCATCCTGATCGGCGATGCCGATGTCACGCTGCTGCCGCCCTATCTGCGGCCGGTGAACACCGTGTTCCAGGACTACGCCTTGTTCCCGCACATGAGCATCCGCGACAACGTGGCCTATCCGATGATGGTGCGCGGTGTCGCCAAGGCCGAGCGCCTGCGGCGCGCCGACGAGCAACTGGCCCTGGTGCAATTGCCCGGTGTCGGCGAGCGCCGGCCGGCGCAGCTGTCGGGCGGCCAGCGCCAGCGCGTGGCCCTGGCGCGCGCCCTCGTCAGCCAGCCGCAGGTGCTGCTGCTGGACGAGCCGCTGGGGGCGCTCGACCTCAAGCTGCGCGAGCAGATGCAAAGCGAGCTCAAGGCGATGCAGCGCCGGCTGGGCATCACCTTCTTGTTCATCACCCACGACCAGCACGAAGCGCTGTCGATGAGCGACCGCATCGGCGTCTTCAACGCCGGCCGGCTCGAGCAAGTGGGCACGCCGGCGGCGGTGTACGACACGCCGGCCACGCGCTTCGTGGCGCGCTTCGTGGGTGCCGCCAATGTGCTTGATGGCGAGGTCGCGCAACGCCTCACCGGCCATGACGGGGCCATGCTGCGGCCCGAGCGCATCCGCCTGGGCGAGGCGGCAGACGCACGCGCCAGCGGCACCGTGGCCGAGGTGCAGTACTTCGGCGCCTACACGCGGCTGAAGGTCGACGTCGGGGCCACCACGCTGCAGGCGGACTTGCCCACCGCGCCGGGCATCGCGCTGCCAAGCACGGGGGACACGGCACACCTGCACTGGGACGCGCGCGCCGTGCACGCGCTACAGCCGTGACTGTGATCGCGCTGAGCGCGCTGGCGCCAGCCACGCTGCGCCGGCGCACCTCGGACCTGCTGTACACGCGCCGCAGCCTGCTGATGATGGCGCTGCTGGCGCCGCCGCTGCTGTGGTTTGGCGTCATCTACCTGGGCAGCCTGTTCGCGCTGCTCGCCAACGCCTTCTTCAGGCTCGACGACTTCACCGGCCAGGTGGTGCGCGAGATCGGCGTCACGAACTTCATCGCCCTGCTCGACGGCGCCAACCTCGACGCCGCGCGGCGCTCGATCGGCATGGCCATCGCGGTCACGCTGGCCTGCACCGTGCTGGCCTTCCCGGTGGCGCTGGTGATGGCGCGGCACAGCAGCGGCAGCATCAAGGCCGCGCTCTACATTGCCGTCATGCTGCCGCTGTGGAGCAGCTACCTGGTGCGCCTGTATGCCTGGAAACTGCTGCTGGCCAAGGAAGGCGCCATCAACTGGGTGGCGCAGCAGCTGCACCTGGGATGGCTGCTCGAGGCCCTGCTCGCGACGCCGCTGATCGGCGGGCCCAGCCTGAGCTTCTCGACCCTGGGCACCTTCATCGTCTTCGTCTACATGTGGCTGCCCTTCATGATCCTGCCGCTGGTGGCGGCCATCGAGCGCATTCCCAACAGCACCATCGAAGCCTCGGCCGATCTGGGCGCTCATCCGGCCACCACCTTGCGCCGCGTCATCCTGCCGCTGGCCATGCCGGGTGTGGCCGCGGGCTCGATCTTCACCTTCAGCCTGACGCTGGGTGACTACATCATCCCGCAGGTCATCGGCGACTCCACGCAGTTCATCGGCCAGGTCATCTACCGCCAGCAAGGCGTGGCTGGCAACCTGCCGTTTGCGGCGGCCTTCTCTCTCGTGCCCATCGTGGCCATCGGGCTGTACCTGTGGTTTGCCAAGCGCCAGGGTGCCTTCGATGCGCTTTGATGGCACCACCGGTCTGAAGGCTGCGGCATGGGCCGTCATCGCCTTCCTGCACGTGCCCATCGCGCTGATCGTGCTCTATGCCTTCAGCGCCGAAGACAAGAGCTATGTCTTTCCGCCACCGGCGCTGACCACGCGCTGGTTTGGCGTCGCCTGGGAGCGCGACGACGTCTGGGCCGCCATCCGCCTGAGCTTCGAGGTCGCGGCCTGGAGCACGGCGCTGGCGCTCGTGCTGGGCACACTGGCCGCAGGCGCGCTGGCGCGGGCGCGCTTCTTCGGCCGCGACGCGATCTCGCTGCTGTTCATCCTGCCGATTGCGCTGCCGGGTGTGATCACCGGCATCGCGCTGCGCAGCGCGGTGCACACGATGGAGATCCCGTTCAGCTTCTGGACCATCGTGATCGGCCACGCCACCTTCTGCGTCGTGGTGGTCTTCAACAACGCCGTGGCGCGGCTGCGCCGGCTCAACCCCAACCTGATCGAAGCCAGCATGGACCTCGGCGCCGATGGCCTGCAGACGCTGCGCTACATCATCCTGCCGCAGCTCGGCTCGGCCCTGCTGGCCGGCGCGCTGCTGGCCTTTGCGCTGAGCTTCGACGAAGTCATCGTCACCACCTTCACCGCCGGCCACCAGACGACGCTGCCGATCTGGATGCTGCAGGAGCTGATCCGGCCGCGCCAGCGGCCCGTCACCAACGTGGTGGCGGTGGTGATCGTCGCGCTGACCTTCGTGCCCATCCTGCTGGCCTACCTGCTGACCCGGTCCGACGAACCCGCCCACCGTTGAGGAGCAAGACATGACCCACCCCACCCTGCCCACCGAACTCTTCATCGACGGCAACTTCGTGCCCGGCGAGGGCGAGGCCGAACGCGTGCTCAACCCGGCCACCGGTGCCCTGCTGGTCGAGGTGCCCGAGGCCTCGATCGAGCAGGTGCACAAGGCGGTATCCGCCGCCCACCGCGCGTTCGACGCCTGGCGCGACACGACACCGATGGAGCGTTCGCGCCTGCTGCTCAAGCTGGCCGACGCCATCGAGGCGCAGGCCGAGACCTTTGCGCGCCTGGAGTCGCTCAACTGCGGCAAGCCCTATGCGCGCGCGCTGGGCGACGAGATCCCGGCGGTGGCCGATGTCTTCCGCTTCTTTGCCGGTGCCTGCCGCACGCTGACGGGCCCGCTGGCCGGCGAGTACCTGCCCGGCCACACCAGCATGATCCGGCGCGACCCGCTGGGCGTGGTGGGCTCGATCGCGCCCTGGAACTACCCGCTCATGATGGCGGCCTGGAAGACCGCGCCGGCACTCGCCGCGGGCAACACCGTGGTGCTCAAACCCAGCGAGCAGACACCGCTGACCGCGCTGTGGCTGGCCCGCGTGGCAGCCGACATCCTGCCCAAGGGCGTGCTCAACGTCATCGCCGGCCGCGGCGCGTCGGTGGGCCAGCCGCTGGTCGAGCACCCCAAGGTGGCGATGGTCAGCCTGACCGGCGATGTCGCCACCGGGCGCAAGATCCTGCAAGCCGCCAGTGGCACGCTCAAGCGCACCCACCTCGAACTGGGCGGCAAGGCACCGGTCATCGTGTTTGACGACGCCGACCTGGCCGCCGTGGTCGAGGGCCTGCGCACCTTCGGCTTCTACAACGCCGGCCAGGACTGCACGGCGGCCTGCCGCATCTATGCCGGCGCAAAGATCCACGACAAGCTGGTGGCCGACCTGTCGAGCGCCGTGCGCAGCATCAAGATGGGCATGCAGGACGAAGAAGGCGTGGAGATCGGCCCGCTGATCAGCGAGCGCCAGCGCAACCGCGTCGCCAGCTTCGTCGAGCGCGCGCAGATGGCGGGCCACATGGAAATCACGGCCGGCGGCAAGACGCGCCCGGGCAGCGGCTTCTTCTACGAGCCCACGGTGGTGGCCGGCGCACGGCAGGACGACGAGATCGTCAAGCGCGAGGTCTTCGGCCCGGTGGTCAGCGTGACGCGCTTCACCGACGCCGAGCAGGCCGTCGCCTGGGCCAACGATTCCGACTACGGCCTGGCCTCCAGCGTCTGGACCCAGGACCTCGGCCGCGCCATGCGCGTGGCGCGCTCGCTGCAGTACGGCTGCACCTGGATCAACACCCACTTCATGCTGGTCAACGAGATGCCGCACGGCGGCCTCAAGAGCAGCGGCTACGGCAAGGACCTGAGCCTGTACGCGCTGGAGGACTACACCGTGCCGCGGCACGTCATGATCAAGCTCTGATCCCGCTCTTGCCCAGCTCAGCGCCGGTGGCGCGACGACTCGCGCGCGAGCTGGATGAACTCGCTGGCCGCCGGCTTGAGCGCCAGGCCACGGCGCCAGACCAGGCCGACATCGATGCTGGGCAGCTCGTCGCGCAGGCGACGCACGTCCACGTGCTCGGCGTCCAGCGTCCAGGGCCGGTACAAGAAGTCCGGCAGCACGCTGATGCCGGCGCCAGCGCCGACCAGCGAGCGCACCGCCTCGAGCGACGAGGTGCGCAGCAGGGTGCGTGGCTTGAGCGCATGGCGGGCCCAGGCGGCGCGCATCAGGTCGTCGATGCGGTCGGCCTCGAGCACCACCAGGTCGTGCGCGGCGCAGTCGGCCAGGCTCACGTCTTCCTGCGCGGTCAAGGGGTGGTCCGAGGCCATCCACACCCGGTTGGGGCTGCGCGTCAGCGTCTCGACCACCAGGGCCTGCGGCTCGCCCAGGGCATTGCAGACCATGATGGCGACGTCGACCTCGCCGTTGATCAACAGATGCTCCAGGAAGTTGGGCATGTCTTCGATGACCTGCACGCTCACCCCCGGGCACAGGCGCCGATAACGCGACAGCAGATCGCTCAGGTAGTAGCCAGCCACCAGGCTGGTCACGCCCACCACGAGCTGGCCCTGCAGGCCGTCGACCTCGTCGCCGCGCTGCAGCCGCGTGGCCTCGGCCACGGCGCCGATGACGCGCCGCGCACCGGCCAGAAAACGATGGCCGTGCGGCGTCAGGACGATGCCTTTGGAGCTGCGCTCGAACAGGCGCTGGCCGAGTTCGTCCTCCAGCTCCTGCATGCTCTTGGTGACCGCGCTTTGCGCAATATTGAGCATGCGCGAAGCCGCGGCCACCGAGCCGCTCTCGGCCACGGCAATGAAGTAGCGGAACTGCCTCAGCGTGACATGCGACGACGACATGGGGCCGGATTCTGCACGCCGCGCCAGCGCAAGCCCGCGAGCCCGTTCAGCCGCTGCCGGCCAGCGCCGCACGCACGGCGCCCACCTGGCGCCGCGACACCGCCAGCCACTCGTCCAGCGGCGCCAAGCGCACGGCCCAGCCGTCGCCGCTGCCGTCGTCGCTGGGGCGCAGGCCGAGTTCGCGGATGGCGCGGCGGGCGACGAGCGCGTTGCGGTGCACACGCAGCACGGCGTCGCCCAGGCGCTGCTCAAGGTCAGCCAGCGAGTCGTCCAGCAAGTAGTTGTGCTCGGCGGTGCGCAGCGTCACGTATTTCTGATCGGCCTTCAGGTACAGCACCTCGGTGTGCGGCACGCGCAGCACGCGGCCGCGGTCGCTGACCACCAGCACCGGCCCGTCCATGGGCGCCGGGGCGCTGCTGGCCACGCGCGGCTGCACGCGTTGCAGGGCGGCCAGCAGGCGTTCGCGACGCACCGGCTTGGTGAGGTAGTCCACCGCCTCGAGCTCGAAGGCCTTGAGTGCGTGCTCGGCGTGCGCCGTCACGAAGATCACGGCCGGGCGCTGCGGCAGCTTGCCCCAGCGCCGCGGCCAGCCGCAGGCCGTCGCGGCCGGGCATGCGAATGTCCAGCAGCACCACGTCGGCAAACTCTTCGCGCAGCATCAACAGCGCCTCGTCGGCATTGGCAGCTTCGCCAATCACCTGCGCGGCCAGCTCGGGCAGGCTCTCGACCAGCGAACGCAGGCGCAGCCGCGCCAGCTCTTCGTCGTCGACGATCAGTACCTTCATGGCGTCAGGCCGTCAGGGTGTCAGGGCGCGGGCAGCACGATGCGGGCGTGGAACAGCAGGCCGTCGCGCCAGACGTCGCACTCTGCGGCCACGTCGTGCAGCAGACGCAGGCGCTCGCGGATGTTGTGCAGCGCCATGCCGTGGCCGGGGCTGCCGGGCTCGTCGCCCAGCGTGTTGATGACCACCACCACCACCTGGCCGCGCAGCACCGTGGCCCGCACCGCCACGCTGCCACCCTTCGACGCCGGCTCGATGCCGTGGCGCACGGCGTTCTCGACCAGCGGCTGCAGCACCAGCGGCGGCACACGGGCGTTGTTGACCCGCGGGTCGATGTCCCACTTGACGCGCAGGCGCGGGCCGAAACGCACCTGCTCGATCGCCAGGTAGCGGCGCGCGAGTTCGATTTCCTCGGCCAGCGACACCGAGGTGCCGGTCTCGGCCAGTGCGGTTCGAAACAGCTGCGCCAGATCCTCCAGCACGCTCTCGGCGCGCGCCGGGTCGACGCGCACCAAGGCCAGCGCGGTGTTGAGCGCGTTGAACAGGAAGTGCGGGCGGATGCGCGACTGCAGTTCGGCCAGCCGCGCGCTCGCGTTGGCGGGGTGCCAGATGCGCGCGCGCAAATCCAGCCAGGCCCACAGCAGCGCCGCCAGGCCGACGCCGGCCAACACCACCGCGGCGCCACGCAGCGCACCGTCGCGCGCCAAGCCGGCCCAGGCCAGCGGTGCCCAGCCCGCCGCGCCGCACAGGGCGCCAACCAGCAACACGGCGCCGGCGCGCCAGGCGGCTGGCAGGCGGGCCAGGGGCCGGCGCGCGGCGCAGACGATCACCAACCACAACAGCGTCGCGGCGGCGCCGCCGAAGGCCAGCACCGCCTGCCGTGCGCCCCAGTCGACCAACGACAGCGCGCCGCCCAGCGCCGCCACCGCCAGCACCGCCTGCACCAGCAGTACCGCACGCAGCGCCAGCGCCGGATGGCAGACGTCGAACGATGCCGCGACTTCGCTCTTCCGCCGCGCGCGCTCTTCGGCAATGGGGTCGAAGCGCGTCGTCGAAAAGCTCGATTGGCCCAGCTCGGCCGGGCGCGTCGATTCCGGCCACAGGCTGGCCGGCCGGCTTGCGGTGGACTGGAAGTCGTCGTCGTTGGGTTCGGGCGGGCTCATCGGATTCGTACGGTCTCGCGCCGGATAATAAGCAGTCACCTTCTGCGGCCGCGCGTGCGGCCCCTCGCGCATGTCCCATCCCACCCCTCCCGAGCGCTCGGCCGATCCGCTGGCCAACAAGCAGCAGGCCTGGTCGGCCTTGTTCAGCGAGCCGATGAGCGAGCTCGTCAAGCGCTACACCGCCAGCGTCGGTTTCGACCAGCGGCTGTGGCGGGCCGACATCGACGGCAGCCTGGCGCACGCCGCGATGCTGGCCGCGCAGGGCGTGATCGGCGTGCAAGACCTGGCCGACATCCGCCGCGGCATGGCGCAGATCGCGGCCGAGATCGAGGCTGGCCGCTTCGAGTGGAAGCTCGAACTCGAGGACGTGCACCTCAACATCGAAGCCCGCCTGACGGCCCTGGTGGGCGACGCCGGCAAGCGCCTGCACACCGGCCGCAGCCGAAACGACCAGGTGGCCACCGACGTGCGCCTGTGGCTGCGCGGCGAGATCGACAAGATCGCGCTGCTGCTGGCCGACATGCAGCGCGCGCTGGTCACGCTGGCTGCCGACCACACCGAGACCGTGATGCCCGGTTTTACCCACATGCAGGTGGCGCAGCCGGTGAGCTTTGCGCATCACCTGCTGGCCTACGTGGAGATGTTCGCGCGCGATGCCGAACGCATGGCCGACGTGCGCCGCCGCACCAACCAGTTGCCCCTGGGCGCCGCCGCACTGGCCGGCACCAGCTACCCGCTGGACCGCGAGGCGGTGGCGCGCAGCCTGGGCTTTGACGGCGTGTGCCAGAACAGCCTGGACGCCGTGAGCGACCGCGACTTCGCGCTCGAGTTCAGCGCCGCGGCGGCCATCTGCATGGTCCACGTGTCGCGGCTGGCCGAGGAGATCGTGCTGTGGATGAGCCAGAACTTCGGCTTCATCGACCTCGCCGACCGCTACTGCACCGGCAGTTCCATCATGCCGCAGAAGCGCAACCCGGATGTCGCCGAGCTGGCGCGCGGCAAGAGCGGCCGTGTCGTCGGCCACCTGATGGCCCTGCTCACACTGATGAAGGGCCAGCCGCTGACCTACAACAAGGACAACCAGGAAGACAAGGAGCCGCTCTTCGACACGGTCGACACCGTGGCTGACACGCTGCGCATCATGGCCGAGATGGTGGGCGGCATCAGCGTCAAGAAAGACGCGATGGAACGCGCCGCGTTGCGCGGCTACGCCACCGCCACCGACCTGGCCGATTACCTGGTGAAGAAGGGCCTGCCCTTCCGCGACGCGCACGAAGCGGTGGCGCATGCCGTCAAGGTGGCGCTGCAGCAGGGCGTGGATCTTTCGGCGCTGCCGCTGGCCACGCTGCAGGGCTTTCATCCCGCCATCGGCGACGACGTGTTTGCGGTGCTGACGCTGCGCGGATCGCTCGACTCACGCAGCGTGCTGGGCGGCACGGCGCCAGCGCAGGTGCGCTTGCAGATCGAGCGCCACCGACAACGCCTGGCCTGAGTCAGGGCTTGGCGGCAGGCGCTGTCTGGCGCTCGGCTTCGGCCGCCTTGCGCTCGGCCTCGCTCAACGGCTGCCCCTTGTCGAACACCACGCGCCAGACGCCTGGGGCCTCTTGCCGCCAGATGGAATTGAAGCGCGAGATCAACTGGCCCGCGGCATTGCGCACCGGGCCGCTGGACAGCGCCAGGGTGCCGTCGGCCAGCACCTCGACGCTGTCGGGCTGCCACGAAAACGGCGCCTTCGGGCCGCTGTAGAAGCCCTTCCAGCCCTCGGCCACTGCGGCCTTGCCAAGCAGCACCTGGCCACCGCTGTAGAACACGGCCTGCTCAGACAGCAAGGCGGCAAACGCGGCGTGGTTGCGCTCGGCCATGCTGCGCGCAAAGGCGCGCTCGGTGTCGGCCCCCTGGCGCTTGAGCTACTCGAGCTCGGGTTGCGCGCTCACGCTTGCCGCCAAGGACAGCAGTACAAGGGCCAGGGCGCGGCGCAGCATGCGGCCGCCATCAGCCATGCGCTTGCGGCGCCGGCGTGCCCGGCTCGTCGCTGAACCAGCCCAGCAGGATCAGCGCCGCCGCGCTGCCGATGGGGAACAGCAGCAAGGACAAGGCCACCCAGCTCGGCACCGAGCGGCCCATGCGCGCCGCCGCGATGCCCAGAAACACCAGGTGCAGCAGCAGCGCGCTGGCCAGCACCAGCGCCAAGGCCACGGTGCGCAGTACCGAGTTGACGGTGTGGCTGACCAGCGGTGGCAGGAACATGGCCACGCAGACCACGGCCACGGCCAGAGAGACGGTGGCCGCCGTCAGGGCGCGCTGGGCAGGTGTTTCAGTCATGTCGTTCACCCATGCGATGCAGGTGCCCAAAGTGTAGGCCCGCAGGATGCGCCGCGCTGACATGCGCCGCGCTGATCGCGGCGCTACTCGAACTTGATCTCTGTGGCGTCGACGCGCCGCCCGTCGCCCGACAGCAGGCCCTTGACCTGCACGCGGCGGCCCACGGCCAGGTCGGCGGCGCTGCCGTTCTGGTAACGCAGGCCGGGGCGCGCCGTGCCGACGGTTTGACCGCGCAGCACGATGGTGCGCGCGGCGCTGTCGACGGCGGTGATGGCGCCGGTCAGCTCGAAACCGCGCTCGCGCTCTTGCTGCTCGTTGAGCAGCGTGACCTTGCTGGCCTGCAGCGCGCCGTTGCGCACCAGGCCCTCCACTTCGACGGCCACGCCGACGGCCAGCGCCGTGCCGGCGGGAAACTGGGCGCCGGCGGCCGACACCGGGCGGCCGTTGACCGAGAAGCTGCTCAGCGAACTGAACGCCGTGACCAGGCCCTTGAACTTGACACCGTCGGCGTCGAACAGCGTTTGCAACGCGACGCCGAAACTCAGGATCGCGAAGCGCCCGGCCGGTTGCCCCGCGGCACTGAGCCGGATGCGCACATATTGCCCCGCCGCCAGGCCGGCCGGCAGGCCGCTGGCACCGGCGTAGCTGTAGTTGACGCCGCCGATGCGCACGGTCTGGGCCACGGGGCTGACGTCGGCCACGGGGCCGCGCAGTCGCCAGTCGAGCGTGGCCGCGGCAGGCTCGACACGCGTGGCGCGGTAGCGCGCCGTGGCGGGATCGAAGAGCGCGAAGACCTGCACGATCGCGCCCGGCGCGAGCCCGCCCAGACCGGTCGACAGCCGCTCGTCGAACACCGTCGTGACGTCGACCGCCACCCGCTGGCCGAACACCGTGAAGCTGCCGGCGGCGACATCCACCGTGCCCACCGGCCCGAGCAGCTCGCTGTCGACCCGGATGCGCGTGGCGGTGGCCGTGCCCGTGGCGCCCGCCGCACCGCCGACGATGGCGTCGCTGTCGATGTCGACGGTCATGCCCAGGTGCAGGTCGTCGCGGCTGCGCCGATTGCCGTCGCCGTCCTCGACCTGCGCAGATTGGTCATCGAAGCGAACGTCGTTGACGATCACCGAACCGAAACCCGTGATCGGCCCCGAGGCGAAGGAGCCCGTGCCCCCGGTGCCCACGCCGCCGCCGCAGGCGCCCAGCACCGCCAGCGCGGTGGCCATGGCGATGAGCAGCGCTTGTCGCCAGGCCGGCGGCACGATGCCCGTGCTGCCCGCCAACCTGGTATGAGACGTCTTCATGGCTTGAGCTTTCTGGGCGCGCGCCGGGGCTTGCCCGCAGGCGCGTCGGTTGAGTCGGGCGCTGCCGCAGCCGTGCCCTCCTGGTAGGTGTACAGGCCGACGCGCAGGCGCTGTTGCTGCGCGCTGGGCAAATCGGCATCAAGCTCGACCCGCGCCTCCAGCGCCGGCACCAGCGCGGCCAGCAAGGCCTGCCATTGCGCGCGCACGGCGGGGCGGATGGAGGCCACCGAGTCGAGCGACAGGCCATCGGCAAACACCGCCTGCTCGAAGTGCATGCGGTCGTCGGCCAGCACGTTGTCGGCCGCGGCGCGCAGGTGGTCGCCCACGTTGTCGCCCAGCAGCCCGAGCAGGCGCACGCGGTCGCCCTGCGGCACGAAGGCGTCGCGCGCCAGCGCCACCGTGTCGGCGCCTTCATCCCAGACCGCCAGATGCAGGCGGCAGAGTTCATCGAGCAGGCTGCGCGGGTGGACGTCGCGGGTCATCGTTTGCGCCAGCGATTCGAAGCTGGGCGTCGGGCCCTGGCGCGGCAGCAAACGGGGCGCCCCGGCGGCATCCAGGTAAGGTGCTTGCGTGCGCCAGTGGGCAAACAGTTCGCTGGCCAGAGAGCGCGCCGGTGGCACGGCGCTGCGGGCGCCGGCCTGTTGCGACAGGCGCGTCACCTCGCGCCGGTTGAGGCCGGTGGCGGTGCTGATGCGGCTGACCTTGCGGTGCGCCTGCAGGCCCGGGTGGGCCTTGGCAGCGGCTTGCACAAAGGCACTCTTGAGCATTTCGTCCACCGCGGCGTAAGGCAAGCCGCGCGCCACCGCCAGCCGGGCGACTGACGACAGCAGCCCGGCCAACGCCTGCTGCAGCGCCTGCTGCTCGGGGCTGGCCTCGGGTGCGGAAAGGGGAACGGGGTCGCTGGACATTGCGGAGCGGGGCGGGGCGGGGCGGCCAGACTGTAGCCGCCGCCCCCGTGCCCGGTCAGGGCATCAACGCTCGAAGGACACGCTACGCGCCTCGAGCCGCGTGCGGTCGGCCGACAGCACGCCCTTGACCTCGACGCGGCGGCCGTTGGCCAAGTCGGCCTCGACGCCACCCTTGTAGGTGACGCCCACGGCGCCGTAAGCCACCGTCAGGCCACGCAGCGCAAAGGTCTTGGCGGTGGTGTCGAGGCCGCTGATGTCGCCATGCAGTTCGAACTCGCGCCTGCCGAAGTCGCGCCGATCTTCAAGTTCGACCTTGCTGGCCACCAGCACGCCGTTGGTGACGACGCCGGTGACTTCGACCCGCGCACCGAGCACGACGCCAGTGGTGCCGTCCGGGAAGGTGGCATTGCTGGCATCCACGGCCAGGCCGTTGACCGAGAAGCTGGCGCTCGACGTGAAGACCGTGACCACGCCTTCGACGTGGGCGTCGCGCTGGCCGTCGGGCAGGCGCAGGCCGGCGCGAACGCGCGTTGCCACCCACGCGCCATTGACCTGCGCGGTCTGCAGCGCAACCCGCACCACCTTGCCATCGGCCAGGCTCGCAGCGGGCACGTCAGAGGCCGCCAGGCCGGCGTAGGAGATCAACTCGCTGCCAATGCGAAAGGACTTGGCCGTGGTGTCGAGTGCCGAGATCACGCCGCGCAGCCGGTAGGCCGTGGCAGCCGGCTTGGGCTCGATGCGGGTGGCCACGACGCGGTCATTGGCCTTGTCGAGAATGCCATGCACCTCGACCACCATGCCCGTGGTCAGCGCCGACAGGCCGCCAACCAGGGTGGTGTCGAACACCGTGCTGGCGGTGACGAACACCTTCTGGCCGAGCACGATCACGGTCGAGGCCACGGTATCGACCGTGCCGACGGGGCCGAGCACCTCGTTGCCAAAGATCACGCGGCGGGCGATGGCCGCGCCCAATGCGCGGTCCACAGTGCCGGCGTCCATCTGCACCATCATGCCCAGCTTGAGTTCGCTGCGGCTGTGGCTGGCGCCGTCTTCATCGGCGATGGCGGCGCCGGTGTCGTCGTAGCGCACGCCGCCGACGATGACCGAGCCGAAGCCGGAGATGGCGCCCAGGGCGTAACTGCCGGCGCCAGCCGCGGCGGGCGGTGCCAGGCCTGCGGCCGGCGTGCTGTCGCCGCCGCCGCCGCACGCGGCCAGCAGCGCCGCAGCGCCAAAGGTGGCTGTCGCCAGCGCCGCGCGCCAGTGGGCCAGCCATTTGAGGGATCGAGTCGAGGTCATGGTGTGCTCCCGGTGGTTGCAGCGGCCAACCGGGCCACCGCATGGGTCGCAGTATAAATGTGCATTTCACACATTTGTATGTCGAAGTGTTTCTGTGCGCAAACAATTTGACGCGCCCGGCCGACGGCATCATCGGCCCCGTGACCCCTCGCCGCTGGATCGCCCACCTCGACATGGACGCCTTCTATGCGTCGGTCGAACTGCTGCGTTACCCCGACCTGGCGGGCCAGCCGGTGGTCATCGGCGGTGGCCGCCGGCACCAGCCGGTGATGCTGGCCGACGGCACACGCCGCTACGCCACCCTGGCCGGCTACACCGGGCGCGGCGTGGCCACCACGGCCACCTACGCGGCGCGCGACTTCGGCGTGCACTCGGGCATCGGCCTCATGAAGGCCGCCGCGCTGGCGCCGCACGCGGTGCTGCTGCCGGTGGATTTCGAGCAATACCGGCGCTACTCGCGCCTGTTCAAGGCCGCGGTGGCCGAGATCGCGCCGCTG
>JANPMR010000185.1:0-27346 GCA_031427055.1 Rubrivivax sp. | reverse complement strand
CCAACTTGCCGCTGCACCCGCACTCGTCGACGTGGTGGAGTCGCTGATCGGCCCGGGGGTTGCGGTGTACTTCAGCCAGATCTTCTTCAAGCCCCCCGAAGGCGGCGGGCCCAAGCCCGCGCACCAGGACAACTACTACTTCGGCCCCAACGACACCGAGGGTGTGGTCACCGCATGGGTGGCGCTGGACGATGCCACGCTGGAAAACGGCTGCCTGTATTTCGGCAACGGCAGCAACCAGGGCCCGGTGTACCCGCACATCGCGCCGGCGTGTCGTTTCACCACGGCAACACCTTTCACCAGTCAGGGCCGAACCTCAGCCCACACTGGCGCAGGGCCTGCGCGCTGCACTACGTCAACGCCGGCACCTTCTTCGCGCATCCTGCGCTGCCCTACGACGACACCCTGAAGCTGCGCATCAGCTGACCAGCATCGACTTAAGGAGCCAACGAATGACTACGCAACGCCTGGGCATCGTGATGCACGGCGTGACCGGGCGCATGGGCATGAACCAGCACCTGATCCGCTCCATCGTCGCCATCCGCAACCAGGGCGGCGTGCTGCTGAGCAACGGCACGCGGGTCATGCCCGACCCGGTGCTGATCGGCCGCAACGCCGAAAAGATCGAAGCGCTGGCGCGCGCCCATGGCATCACGCGCTGGGGCACCAACCTCGACGCCGCGCTGGCCAGCCAGGAAGACACGGTGTTCTTCGACGCCGGCACCACGCAAATGCGCCCGGCCCTGCTGGCACAGGCACTGCGCGCCGGCAAGCACGTCTATTGCGAAAAACCGATCGCCACCAACCTGAACGAAGCGGTGGCAGTGGCCCGGTTGGCGCAGGAGCTGGAAAAAAGCGCGGGGCTGAAACACGGCGCTGTGCAGGACAAGCTCTTTCTGCCCGGGTTGCGCAAGCTGGCGATGCTGAAGAAGGCCGGCTTCTTCGGCCGCATGCTCAGCGTGCGCATCGAGTTTGGCTACTGGGTGTTTGAAGGCGACCTGCAGCCCATCCAGCGCCCGAGCTGGAACTACCGCAGTGAAGACGGCGGCGGCATCATCCTGGACATGGTGTGCCATTGGCGCTATGTGCTGGACAACCTGTTTGGTGAAGTGCAGGCCGTGTCGTGCCTGGGCACCACGCACATCCCGCAGCGCTGGGACGAGGCCGGCAAGGCCTACGTGGCCACTGCCGACGACGCGGCCTACGCCACCTTCCAGTTGAAGGGCGATGACGGCCAGCCGGTCATCGCGCAGGTCAACAGTTCATGGGTCACACGCGTGCGGCGTGACGACCTTGTCACCTTCCATGTCGACGGCACGCACGGCTCGGCCGTGGCCGGCTTGCAGAGCTGCAGGGCTCAGTCACGCGTGACCACGCCGCGGCCGGTGTGGAACCCCGACGTCAAGCAGGGCATGAACTTCTTCGACCAGTGGCAAGAGGTGCCCGACAGCGAGGTCTACGACAACGGCTTCAAGATCCAGTGGGAGGCCTTCATCCGGCACGTCGTGGGTGATGAAAGCGAAGACGCGCCCTACCGCTGGACGCTGCCCGAAGGCGCCAAAGGCGTGCAGTTGGTGGAAGCCGCGTTGCAGAGCTGGAAAGAACGCCGCTGGGTCGACGTGCCGGCGTTGCAGGTCTGACATGCAGATCACCCTGCCCACGGCCCATGGAGCGCTGCAGCCGTACACGCTGCGCGGGCCGGCCTCGTTCACACCCGCCGCGCCCGGCGCGCCACTGACACGCATCGCGTATTCGGCCGCGCACGTGGTGGCCGATGCGCGTGCGCCCATCAACCCCTGGCTGGACTGCGCGATCGACTGGGACAGCACCATCGCCTACCGCCAGCGCCTGTGGCGCATGGGACTGGGCGTGGCCGAAGCGATGGACACGGCGCAGCGTGGCATGGGGCTGGACTGGCCGACCTCGCTGCAACTGATCAAGCGCTCGATCGATGCCGCCCAAGATGTGCCCGGCGCCTTGCTGGCCAGCGGCTGCGGCACCGACCACCTGGCGCCCGAAGCTGCACGCAACATCGACGACGTGATCCGCGCCTACGAAGAGCAGATGGCCGCCATTGAAGCACTGGGCGGCCGCCTCATCATCATGGCCAGCCGCGCACTGGCGCGCGTGGCCAGAGGCCCTGCCGACTACGAAAAGGTCTACGACCGCGTGCTGCGCCAGGCCAGGCAACCCGTGCTGCTGCACTGGCTGGGCGACATGTTCGACCCCGCACTCGCAGGCTACTGGGGCAGCAGCGACACGCACGCTGCGATGAACACCGCGCTGGGTGTGATCAACGCCAACGCGGCCAAAGTGGACGGCATCAAGATTTCGCTGCTCGACAAGGACAAGGAAATCGAGATGCGGCGCCGCCTGCCCAGCACCGGGGGTGCTGACGGTCAAGGTGTGCGCATGTACACCGGCGACGACTTCAACTATGCCGAGCTGATTGCTGGCGATGGCGTGGGCTCGCAACCGCGCCACCGCCAAAGCGACGCGCTGCTGGGCATCTTTGACGCCATCGCGCCAGCCGCCAGCGCCGCGTTGGCTGCGCTGGCGGTCGGCGACGAAGCGCGCTTCCACGCCATCCTGGCGCCCACGGTGCCGCTGTCACGCCACATCTTTCAGGCGCCGACGCGCTTTTACAAAACCGGCGTCGTGTTCATGGCCTGGCTCAACGGCCACCAGAGCCACTTCGTGATGGTGGGTGGCCAGCAGAGCACGCGCTCGCTGGTGCACTTGTGCGAACTGTTTCGCCTGGCCGACGCAGCCGGCTTGATCGAACAGCCAGAACTGGCGCTGCACCGCATGCAGGCGCTGCTGCGTCTGCACGGTGTGGAGTGACCGGAATCAGCAACGCAGGAACGGAGACCGCCGATGCCCGCCACAGAACGACTTCTACTGGCCACCCGCCTGGCCTTGCTGGCGGCTGCAGCGCCGTTGACAGCGCAGGCCCAAACCACTTCGACAGGCTCGGGACAGGCCTGGCCTGACAAGACCGTGCGCGTGATCATTCCGTTCCCGCCCGGCGGCACGCTCGACAAGGTGGGCCGCATGCTGGCGCAGCGGCTGGGTGAGCAGATGGGTCAGACCTTCCTCGTCGACAACCGCCCCGGTGGCAACGGCGTCATTGGCGGCGACGCAGTGGCCAAGGCCGCCGCCGACGGCTACACGTTGCTCTTCAACGCCAGCACGTTTGTCACCGCACCGATGACGATGAAATCGGTGCCCTACAAGGTGCAGACCGACTTCGTGCCCATCAGCCTGGTGGCGCAGGCGCCGCTGTCCATTGCCATCGGCAACAAGGTCGGCGTGTCCGATCTGAAGGGCCTGCTGGGCGCCGCCAGGGCGCAGCCGGGCAAGCTGAACTTCGCGGTCGGCAGCATCGGTTCAGCCGGCCACTTGTGCACCGCGCGGCTGGAACAGGCCACCGGGGTCAGCCTGGGCATCGTGCCGTACAAGGGCACGTCGCCCGCCTTCCAGGACCTCATCGGCGGCCAGATCGAAGGCTTCATCGACCCCGTGCTGGGCTCGGTGCAGTTCCACCGCGCCGGCCAACTGAAAGTGGTGGCAGTAACCTCCTCAAAACGGCTGCCCAACCTGCTCGATGTGCCCACCGCATCGGAAACCGTGCCCGGCTTCGAATGCGCCAGCTGGTACGGTCTGTGGGCACCCGCCAAGACCGCGCCCGAGATCGTCAACCGCCTGAACGCCGCCGTCAACAAGGCGCTGGCTGCCGACATGAGCGACAAGCTGCTGGCCGACGGCCTGGTGCCCGGTGGTGGCAGCCCGGCCGACTTTGCGCGCTTCCAGGCCGACGACATCGCCGTCTCAGGCAAGCTGATCGCCGACAAGAAGATCGCGGTGGATTGAAGTGCTCGTGGCGGCTGCACCTCGTCACCGCGCCCCGATCACGGGCAGCCGTTCCGGTATCGGCGCGGCCATCGCCAGGCACTTGCTTGACGAGGACTGATCGGTGTTCGACATCAACACCGACACGGACGTCAACACCAACACCGCCGCCCCGGTCGGTATCGTTGGACTCGGCCTCGTGGGCTCGGCCCTGACCGGGCGCCTGCAGCGTGCCGGCTTTGGCGTGCTGGGGCACGACCACCGTTCGCAAGCCAGCGCCGCCTGGGCCGCCCAGACGGGTGGCGCAAAGGCCAGCCTGCAGGACATCGGGCGCCACTGCCGCACGGTCGTTCTCGCAGTGTTCGACACCGCCGGCGTGTTGCAGGTCACCGAAGGGCCGCAAGGATTGCTGCAAGGTCTGCTGCAGAGTCTGCCGCAGGGGCATCCGCAGCACGTGGTGGCCGGGCCATCAGTGTCGGCGTTGATCGACTGCTCCACCGGCGACCCGCAGGCACTCGAAGCGCTGGCGGGCAGACTGGCCGCCCAAGGCATCGACTTCATCGAGGCACCCTTGTCAGGGTCCAGCCAGCAGATTTCAAGCGGCACTGCCACGATGCTGCTGGGCGCCACCCTGCAGGCCTTGGAACGTCACGAAGCCGTGCTGCAGGCGCTGGCGCCGCAACGTGTGCACGTCGGTGGCGCCGGCATGGGCGCGCGCGCCAAGCTGGCCACCAACCTCGTGCTGGGCCTGAACCGGGCCGCGCTGGCCGAGGGCCTGGTGTTTGCCGAGCGGCTGGGCATCAGCCCCGACACCTTTCTGAGGCTGGTGCTGGCCACACCGGCCCGTTCCGACGCGGCCCTGGTCAAGGGTGAACAAATGGTGCGTGGCGAGTTCTCACCGCAGTCGCGCATGCGCCAGCACTTGAAGGACGTGCAACTGATGCGCGCTGCAGCACTTGCCGCCGGCCAGCGCCTGCCGCTGACCGACACCCACGCCAGGCTGCTGCAAGCGGCGGTGGACGCCGGCGATGGCGAACTGGACAACGCGGCCATCATCCGCCAGATGCGGCGCGAGACCTGTTGAACCAGCGCTGCCGCGTCACCCTCATCCACCAGCCCTGACCACGACCCATGCGCGACTTCAGCCCCGACCACCGCTGGTTGTCCATCAACACCGCCACCGTGCGCAAGCAGCGCGGGCAGGACTGGCCGCTGCTGCAGATCCTGGACGCCTGCGCGGCACGCGGCATCCGCGCCGTGGCACCGTGGCGCGACCAGGTGGCCGCCGCAGGGCTGACGGCCACCGCGGCGGCCATCAAGGCGCACGGTCTCGAACTTTCGGGCTACTGCCGCGGTGGCATGTTCACGTACACCGATGCCACCAGCCGCCAGGCGGTGCGCGACGACAACCGCCGTGCGCTGGACGAAGCCTGCACGCTGAACGCGGCTTGCCTGGTGCTGGTGGTGGGCGGGCTGCCCGGTGCGCTGGGCGGCAAGGCGGCACACAAGGACATCGCCGGCGCACGCGCGCAGGTGGCCGAAGGCATGGACGCGCTGCTGCAGGACGCACGCCAACGCAACATGCCGCTGGCCATCGAGCCGCTGCACCCCATGTACGCAGCCGACCGCGCCTGCATCAACACGCTGGCACAGGCACTGGACCTGTGCGACCAGCTCGACCCCGCGCGCAGCGGCGCTTTGGGCGTGGCGGTGGACGTCTACCACGTGTGGTGGGACCCGCTGCTGCAGCAGCAGATCGAACGCGCCGGGGACCCCAGCAAAGGCCAGAGCCGACTGCTGGCCTTTCACGTCTGCGACTGGCTGACCCCCACCACCGACCTGTTGAACGACCGCGGCATGATGGGCGACGGCGTGATCGACATCCCGCGCATCCGCGGCTGGGTCGAAGCACAAGGCTTTGCCGGCTACAGCGAGGTAGAAATCTTCTCCACCGGCCACTGGTGGCAACGCGACGGCGGCGAGGTGCTCGACACCTGCGTCGACCGACACAAGCGCTGGGTGTGACGGCGAAGGCGCACGGTTCATGGTGTCCGCACGTGCTGCCGCTGCCGCACGCGAAGTGCAGGCAGCTGCGCCACACGACGACCCTTCGGCCATCGACGTTGGCTTTGGGCCGGCAATCGACCCCTATGCACAGGTCTCCACTGTGCGCATGCGCAGATCGGGTCATTGGTCGCACCATTTCTCGTATGAGGATGGCTCGCAAGGGCCGGCAACTGCTTTGCATGGTTTTGGGCGCCATGAGCATTCGCGTTGCGCGGTTCCAGGGTCTGTTGATCCCGTGTCCGGTACGACGTCAGAGATCATCGCGCGACTGCGCGTCAACGCGGTTCCAAGACCACAAGCGCACCGCCCCATCCGCTACATTGGGCAAGTGAACACACCCTCTGCCAATGGCCTGGCCTGGGCCCAACGCCTCATAGGCTTCAACACCGTCAGCGACCAGTCGAACCTGCCGCTCATCGAGTGCATCGCCGACCACCTGCGCGGCCTGGCGGTGCCGATCCGCCTGACCTGGGACGCTGATCGCCGCAAGGCCAATCTCTTTGCCACCCTGGGTGCGGGCAAGCCCGGCGGCATCGTGCTGTCGGGCCACACCGATACCGTGCCCTGGGACGGCCAGGCCTGGAGCGCCGATCCGCTGTCGGCGCAGGTGCGCGACGGCCGCCTCTACGGCCGCGGCAGCGCCGACATGAAGGGCTGGATCGGCCTCGTCGTGGCGCAATCGCAGGCCTGGCTCGACGCCGACCTGCCCTTTGCGCTGCACTACGCCTTCAGCTACGACGAAGAGGTGGGCGGCTTTGGCGCGCGCGGCCTGATTGCCGACTTGCGCGACGCCGGCATCGCGCCGCGCCTGTGCATCGTGGGCGAGCCCACCGACATGGTGCCGGCCATCGCGCACAAGGGCGTTCACCGCTGGCGCTGCTGCGTGCGCGGCAAGGCGGCGCATTCGTCGCTGGTGCCGCAGTCGGTGAACGCGGTCGAGGCCGCAGCCCGCGTCGTGGCCCACATCAGCGGCAT
The DNA here is from genome assembly GCA_031427055.1 of Rubrivivax sp. Classification (GTDB taxonomy): domain Bacteria; phylum Pseudomonadota; class Gammaproteobacteria; order Burkholderiales; family Burkholderiaceae_C; genus Rubrivivax. The sequence continues at coordinate 20,452 of JANPMR010000185.1, read as the reverse complement.
CGCCGACGAGTTGCGCGACAGCGGCCCGCGCGACGCTGCATTCGACGTGCCCTACACCACCGCCGCGGTGTGCGTGTTCGAGGGCGGCATCGCCGACAACGTGGTGCCCGAGTCGGCGCGCTTCCACTACGAGTTTCGCGACCTGCCGGGTGCCGACGTGGCCTTGCTGCAGCAGCGTGTGTTGAGCTACGCGCGCAGTCTCGAGCCCGCCATGCAGGCCGTGCTGTCCGACGCCGGCTTCAGCTTCGAGTCGTTTGCCAGCATGCCGGCCTTCAGCGCCGCGCCCGACGAGCCGGCCGTGGCGCTGGCCCTGCGCCTGGCGGGCACGACGCGCACCACGCGTGTGGCCTTCGGCACCGAAGCCGGCCTGTTCCAGCGCGCTGGCATGTCCACCGTGGTCTGCGGCCCAGGCTCCATCGCGCAAGCGCATCAGGCCGATGAATACGTCAGCCTGGAACAACTGGCGCGCTGCGAGGCCTTTCTGCGCGCGCTGGCGACCGAGGCCCCGCCCGCCTAGACGACTACGCCGCCACCGGCTGCACCCGCATGGCGTCGATCAGCCCGCGCCACAGCCGCGGGTTGCAGGTGTGCTGCGCCGCGGGCAGCAGCGTCACCGCGTGCAGCGGCGCCGCGCTGTCGTTGCGCAGGTGGGCCAGCAGGTAGCGGCGCTCCATCTCAGCCGAGTGGTCTGGATGCTGCAACAGCGCGGCCAGACGCTGCGGCTGCGGCGGCATGAAATACGACGAGTGCGCCGCGTGCAGCTCGATGTGTTCGGCCAGCATCTGCCGCAGCCAGCTTGCGCTGGCCGTGCTGCGCGCTCGCGCCAGATCCGCGCGCTGCGGTGGCACGAAGGGCAAGTCGATCTCCACATCCTTAGGCCAGCGTGCGAGCAACTGCCCGGCGAGTTGCACCGACGCGTTCTGCGCGCCCAAGGCCTGCGACGCATGCACAAGCATGGACCACGCTGCCGGCCCCAAACGCGCGCCGCCCTCGGCCGCGGCGAGCATGTCCTCGCGCACGGCAATCATCAGCGCCGCGCGCTGCGCCGGCCGCAGCGCGGCGTCGAAATGCACCGCGGCCACGGACCGCAGCAGGCGCTCGTAGAGCTCGCCGCCGCCAGCCACGTCGGGCGCAATGCCCTGCATCGCAGGCTGCGCCAGCCAGGCTTGCATCGACTCAAGCGGCAGCGCCGCCACGTCAACCGGCGGCTCGCTGGCCAGGTCCTGCATCGTCACCAGCAAGCCGGCATCAGCCAGCTCGCGCTGCCCGGCCGGCCGCACCGCAAACAGATTGAGCGCGAAGGCGGTCTCGCCGCTGCCGGCATCAAAGGGCAGCAACAGATCGAGCTCGGCGCTCCAGCGAAAGATCTCGAAGCCGAGCCCGCGCCACGCGTCGAGCAGTGCGAAATTGACCGCCCGGCCGTGCTTGAACTCGAACATCACCACCGGCGACTGCGCGGCGAAGAAGTCGCGGGCGCCGGCCAGCACGCGCAACTCGTCACCCTCGGCATCGAGCTTGACGAAGCCGATCTCGACGCCCGCGGCGTGCCGACGCAAGTAGTTGTCCAAGGTGCGCAGGCGCACCGATTCGCGCGCGGCACCGGCCCCTTCGCGCGAGTTCAGTTCGCTGTTTTCGTGCACTGAAAAGTCGGCCCGGCCTTCGTGCTCGGCCAGCGCCGCCGCGACCACCACCACGCGGTCTTGCATGCCGTTGTGTTCCACGCTGCGCAAGAGCCGCGAGCGCGGCGCCGAGGTCGGCTCGAAGGCCCACACCCGGCCGCTGCCCGTGCAGCGCGCAATCTCCAGCGCGTACACGCCGTGGTTGGCGCCGATGTCCAGCGCATGCATGCCGGGCTTCAGCAGATGCGGCAGCAGGCTCATCTCGGGCTCGAACCAGCGCTCCTGCTCCATCAGCACATAGGTCGTCAGGCTGCGGGTGGCCGCGGGCACGGTCAGCGCGATGCCACTGCCCAGCTTGACGGACCAGGCGGCGGCTGGCGGGGGCTTGGCGTTCATCAGGGTGTCCTTGTCGATGGGGTCGGGTCGCACGGCGCGGCCGCGAGGTGATCGGGCAACAGGCCGGCATGCCAGCGATCGACCATGCGCGTCAGCAACGCCTCGAACTCCTGCGTGTAGCGCTCACAGTCAAAGAGCGGCAATGCGAGACGCTGCGTTTGCAGGTGTTGGCGATAGCCCGCCAGCAGCGCCGGGTCGAGCGCCAGCGCGGTGATCGCGCAGCGGTAGTCGTGGGCCATGCTGAAGGCCAGTTCGCCCAGCCCGGCCGCGCTGAGCACGCTGGCCGCCACGCGCGATGCAAAGCTGTTGCCGTAGACGGTGACCACGGGCACGCCGGCCCACAGCGCATCGGCCGCCGTGGTGTGGGCGTTGTAGGGCCAGGTGTCGACGAACACATCGGCCAGCGCCAGCCGCGAGAAGTGATCCGCATAGCTGACCAGGGGAGCGAACACGATGCGACGGGCCTCGATGCCGCGCGCAGCGGCCTCTTGCAGCACGTTCTCGCGCAGTTGGGTGTTGGTCTCGCGCAGCCACAGCACCGCGTGCGGCACGTCGCGCAGCACCTCGCACCAGGCGTCAAAAGCCTGCGGCAGGATCTTGTAGGTGTGGTTGAAGGCGCACATCACGAAGGCGTCTTGCGGCAGGCCGGCCGCAGCGCGCGTCATCACCTGCGGCAGCGGGCGCCAGCGGCCGTTGGGTTGAAAGCACAGCGGCAACTGCGCCAGCTTCTCGCTGTAGTCCGCAGCCAGCGCCAGCGGCGTGACCAGCGGGTCGCCGATCAGGTAATCGATGAAGTCGGCGCCGGTCGTCGACGGGTAGCCCAGAAACGCGACCTGCACCGGCGCGGGCTTGGAGGCGAAGACACCCATGCGGTGCCCACGCGTGTGGCCCATGAGGTCGATGAGCACGTCGATGCCGTCGTCGCGAATGCGCTGCGCGGCCTGCGGATCGGACAGCCCGCGCAGGTCCACGAAACGATCAGCCGCCGACGCCATGCGCTGTCGCAGCGGCGAGCCATCGTCAGGCCCGGTCGAGTACAGCACGGTCTCGAAGCGGCTGCGATCAAAGCCCTCGAGCATCTCGACGATGAGCTGCGACACCGGGTGCTCGCGAAAGTCATAAGACACCCAGCCGATGCGCGCAGGGCGCGTCGCGCGCGCGGCGCGCACCTGGGCAGTCAAGGGCGGCAACGCGACCGATTGCAAGGCCAGCATGCGCGATTCGCTGCGTGCGGCGATCAGCTGCACGGCTGGCGCCAAGGGCAAGGAGACGAGGCCGAAGGCGGCCACGACACGCGCCGTACCTGCAGCCATGTTTGCGAGCTGGCTCTCCATGCCGCGGATGTCTTCATCCAGATCGCGCCAGTCGCACAGGTGCCGTTTCTCGAACGAAAGGTGGCCCAGGGCTTCGAGGTTGCCGGGGTCCAGCGCCAGCACGGTGCGCATGCACTCCACCGACTCGCGCTTGAGGCCCAGGTCGCGAAAGGCATCGGCCAGCAAGGCATGCGCGTCCACGAGGTGGGGCTTGATGGCCAGCGCCTCGATCAGCACATCCACCGCCTCGCGGTGGCGCATCAGGCGCTGCAACATCTGGGCCTGTTGCAGCATGGCCTCGGGCTCGGGCGCACCGGCGTGCTTGAGCTGCGCCAACACATCCACGGCTTCGGCGTAGCGGTGCATCAAGGACAGGCAGTCGCCCAGCACGCGCAGCGCCAAGGGGTGCTGGGGGTCGATCGACAGCGCGCGCCGCGCAGCGGTCTCGGCGCGCTGCAGCTTGCCGACATGGCGCTCGGCATTCGCCAGGTTGACCCAGTACAGCGCATCACCCGGTACCGCGCGCGCGGCACGCGCGAAGGCCTGCGCGGCGCCTGCCCAATCCTTGCGCGCAACGCGCTCGCGGCCCTGCAGCCAGTGGCCGTGACCGGCGTTGCGTGCCGGCCCTGCTGGCGGGCTGCGACGTGTGGCGAGGGCGGTCGACATGGGGTGATCTCCAGCGCGAACGAGCGCCGCGGGCAAGGTTTCCGGCTCGCGATCATCGCGGCGCGCGGCCGCCGCCGTGGCTCGAATTGAACCGCTTCATCCCCGCAAATCGGGGCGTCGTCCGGCGCGGCTTGAGCAAAGCGCTAAAGGTTTTTGCGGCCCGGACGAAAACGGACTCAACGCGCTCATCACGGTGGGTGCGGGGTCCGGACCACAACGGGTCGCGAGGTCGTCATCTGCTCTAAACAGGTGCCGGCTTCGTGGGCAGCGAGAGGCCCGGGCGAGTTCCGGGGGATGCTGGCCGCAAGGCCGTGCACCCTGGAGTTGCAGGCAGACACCGTGCGTCTTGCCGTCAAGATGGACGGCGTCTGTCAGGCATATGCCTGTGGTCACTAAACGTTTTTTTTGGAGATTTTCATGCCTCAGACCATTAATACCAATCTGGTGTCTCTCAACGCACAACGCAACCTCAGTGCGAGCCAGACGTCATTGGCCACTTCGATGCAGCGCCTGTCTTCTGGCCTGCGTGTCAACAGCGCAAAGGACGACGCGGCGGGTCTCGCCATCGCCGAGCGACAGAACGCGCAGATCAAGGGAATGAACGTTGCCAGCCGCAATGCCAACGACGCCATCTCGCTGTCGCAGACGGCAGAAGGCGCCCTGGGCAAAGTCGGCGATCTGTTCCAGCGCATGCGGGAACTGGCCGTGCAGGCCGCCAACGGCACCAACACTGACGCCGACCGCGCGAGCTTGAACCTGGAGTTCGTGCAGCTGGCGCAAGAGGCCACGCGGACACTGGGGGGCACGAAGTTCAACGGCGTCAGCATCCTGGCGGCCACGGCTGACTCGACGTTCCAGATCGGTGCCAACAACACCACCGACCTCGATCGCATCACCGTGACGGCGTTCAACTGGACAGCCAACACCGACATCAGCGGCGTCATCGGCGCCACCGTCATCACCGGCACCGGCACGCCGACGCAGCAGATCACCGACATTGCCAATGCGCAGACGGCAATCGGCGGCATCGACTCGGCGATCAACGCGATCAACAGCCAGCGCGCCACTTTCGGTGCGGTGCAGAACCGCTTCGAGAACGTGGTGGCCACGCTGGCGGTTGCGTCAGAGAACCAGTCTGCAGCACGCAGCCGCATCGTCGATGCCGACTACGCAGCGGAGACGGCCAACCTGTCGCGCTCCAACATCCTGCAGCAGGCCGGCAACGCGATGGTGGCGCAGGCCAACCAGTTGCCGCAGCAGGTGCTGGCGCTGCTGCGCTAGGCCTTCTCCAGCAAGCTCCCGGGCCCGCTGTGCGCAGCGGGCCTTCTGCCTTTGCAGGCCCGCCCGACACGGTGGGCCTTTGTCATGGGGTGACGGAATTGGCAGCTTTCGCGCCGCTTATCGGCCGAATGTCTGCCGCACGACGGCCGTAATCTAGCTATCAGCGTTTCGCGACCCACTGTCGGTTCGAATCGCAAATGAACCGACCGCCGATCCGCCAGGAGAACCGCCGTGCCACAGACCGTCAATACGAACCTCATTTCGCTCAATGCCCAACGCAATCTGAGCGCAAGCCAGGCCACGCTGGCCACCTCGATGCAACGCCTGTCATCCGGGCTGCGCGTCAACAGCGCCAAAGACGATGCCGCCGGCCTGGCCATCGCCGAACGCATGAACACGCAAGTGCGTGGCATGAACGTCGCCATGCGCAACGCCAACGACGGCATCTCGCTGGCGCAGGTGGGCGAAGGCGCACTGGGCAAGGTCAGCGACCTGTTCCAGCGCATGCGTGAACTGGCCGTGCAATCGGCCAACGGCACCAACACCGATGCCGACCGCGTCAGCCTGAACCAGGAGTTCGTGCAGCTGGCCCAGGAAGTCACGCGCACCTTGGGCGGCACGCAGTTCAATGGCGTGCAGATCCTGGCCGCGACAGCCGACTCGATCTTCCAGATCGGCTCCAACGCCACCACCGACATCGACCAGCTCACGGTGGCCGCGTTCAACTGGACCGCCAACACCGACATCGGTGGCGTCGTCGGCAGCGTCGTCATCACCGGCACCGGCACGCCAACGCAGCAGATCACCGACATCACCACGGCGCAGACCGCGATCTCTGGCATCGACAGCGCCATCAATGCCGTGAACAGCCAGCGTGCCACTTTCGGCGCGGTGCAGAACCGCTTCGAGAACGTGGTGGCCACGCTGATGGTGTCGGCCGAGAACCAGAGCGCGGCGCGCAGCCGCATCATGGATGCCGACTACGCCGCCGAGACCGCGAGCCTGTCGCGATCCCAGATCCTGCAGCAGGCCGGCAACGCCATGGTGGCGCAGGCCAACCAGTTGCCGCAGCAGGTGCTGCAATTGCTGCAGCGCTGACACCGCCGACGCTGAATCCATCCGCCGTGCTGGCGCACTCAAGCCTGGCAAGCGGCGGTCGATAAGGGGCTCATGGGCGGGGGAACGGCCGATTGGCCGGCACCGCGCCCTTAGCCCCTTTTTTCATTGGCCCGACGTCGCCAGCACCCGGGCGGGAGAGTTCAATGGCCACGATCACCTCGCTGGGGGTCGGCAGCGGACTGGACATCAACACCATCGTGAAGCAGCTGGTGGCGGTGGAGAGCCGGCCGCTCAACCAGATGCTCAGCGACGCCAACGCGTTGAAGAGCCAGATCTCGTCGTACGGCAAGATCAACAGCCTCTTCAGCGCCTTGCAGACCGCGTCGAACAAGCTCACCAGCAGCTCGTTGTGGTCGCAGTCCACGGCGAGCTCTAGCGACACCTCGGCGATCACTGTGGTGGGCGGCTCTGGCGCCGCGGCGGGCCGCTATGCCGTCACCGTGCAGTCGCTGGCCAATAGCCAGACCCTGGCCTCGGCCACGCCGCTGGGCGCCGCGTCCGATCTTGTGGGCAGCGGCACGCTCACGCTGGAGCTGGGCACGTGGGACGCCGGGCAGGCCTTGTTCGATGTCAAGCCTGGCAGCAGCAGCGCCAGCATCACCGTCACCGCGAGCGACACGCTGCAGACCCTGCGCGACAAGATCAACGGCCTGGGCGCCGGCATCAGCGCGTCGCTGGTGACCGATGCCAGCGGCGTGCGGCTGTCCTTGCGCTCCAGCGACACCGGTGCCCAGAACGGCTTTCGCATCACCGCGGCCGATGACGACGGCTTCAACGCCGACACCGCAGGCCTGTCGCGATTTGCCTTCGATCCGCCGTCTGGCACCACGGCGATGGCGCTCAAACAGGTTGCGACCAACGCCGCCGCCACCGTCAACGGCATTGCGGTCAGCGCGGCCAGCAACGAGCTCGACACGGTGGTCGAAGGGCTGACGATCCAGCTGCGCAAAGAGACGGCCACGCCGGTCGAGGTGGCCGTGAGCAGCGACCGCGAGGCCGTGAAGACCGCCGTCAAGGCCTTTGCCGACGCCTACAACGCCTTGGCCGTCAACATTGCCGAACAGACCAAGTACGACCCGGCGTCCAAGACCGGTGGGCCCCTGCAGGGCGACAGCGCGGCCGCCAGCCTGCAGCGGCAGATGCGCACCGTGCTCAACACCGCGTCGGGCGCCTCGGCCACCTTTCCCCGCCTGTCGGACATCGGACTGCGCCTGCAGCGCGATGGCACGCTCTCGGTCGACGCGGCAACCCTGGACTCGGCGACGTCCAAGCTCGCCGAGCTGAAGAAGGCCTTTGCCAACACCGACACCGTGACGCCGGCCAATGCCGGTTTTGCGCGCCGCTATGCCAACCTGGCGACGCAGATCCTGGGTGTCGATGGCAGCCTGAGCACGCGCACCGAAGGCCTGCGCCAGCGCCTGACCCAGAACAGCGACGACCAGTCGCGCCTGAGTGATCGCATCGCCCGCTTCCAGCAGCGCCTGGTGGCGCAGTACACCGCGATGGACTCCAACTTGGCGCGCTTGAACTCGCTGTCCAGCTACGTGACGCAGCAGCTGGCCGCGCTCAACCGGACCAACAGCAGCCGCTGAACCCCGCCCGCGGCCGTGCAACACAGCCGCTTTTCCCGCCTCAAGTGGCCACCGGACGCAGCCGATAACAAAGGCATCCGCAGCTCACCCGGCGAAGCCACCGATGTTCGCAAGCCCCTACCCCAGCCGTGGCGCCCTGCGCCACATGCGCAGCGACTTGTACCAACAGGTCGGCGTCGAGACCCGCTTGTCCGGGGCCTCGCCGCACCAACTCGTGGCCATGCTCTTCGAAGGCTTCATCGAGTCGATCATGCAGGCCCGCGGCGCCATTCGCGGCGGCCGCAACGACATCAAGGGCGCGGCCATCGGGCGCGCCGTGCGCATCATCGAAGAAGGCCTGCGCGCCGGCCTCGACCTGCGCGCCGGCGGCACCCTGGCCCGCGACCTGCACGATCTCTACGGCTATCTCACCATGCGCCTGACGATGGCCAACCTGCGCAATGACGAGGCCGCGCTCGAAGAGTGCCTGCGCCTGATCACACCCCTGCGCGATGCCTGGATGTCGATCGCCGACTCGATGCCGCGCTGAGCGCGCCGCAACCCGTCTCGCCCCGGTCAACCAAGATCCTCCGATGGACGCGCAATTGCTCAACTACTACGAAGCTATCGAGCGCGCCAGCGCCGACATGCTGTCGGCGGCCCGCGCCGGCAACTGGGACGAAGTCCTCAAGCTCGAGGGTGCCTGCGTGCTCTTGATCAGCCAACTCAAGCATGCCGCGCAAGAGCGGCCGGCCGAGACCTACCAAGCCGACCCGCGCCTGCTTGACGCCGCGCGTGCAAAATCGCGCATCATGCAGCGCATCCTTGTCAACGACGCCGAGATCCGCCACCTCGCCGAGCCTTGGCTGCAGGACCTCGACGACACGCTCGCGGGCCGGCGAAAAATGCTGCACTGATCAGCCTGATGTTTCAGGACACGAGGCCCGCAGAACTCGACCCCGACGGCGGCGTAGACCGCTGGGCCAGCTTCCGCGTCGGCCACCCGCAAGAGCGGGCGCGGCTGCTGCGAGATCTGCGCGAAGGCGAGGTGCCGGTGATCCTCAACGGGCCCGATGGCAGCTCTTACACCACGGCACTGTGGGCCATCGACGAGGCCCAGCGGCGACTGTCCTTCAACGCCGACGCAGGCGCGCCCGCACTGGCACGACTGGTCGAGCAAAATGAGGCCGTGGCCGTCGCCTACCTGGAAAGCGTAAAGCTGCAGTTTGACCTGCAGGGCCTGATGCTGGTTCGCGGCCTGCAGGCCAGCACGCTGCAATGTGATGTGCCGGACGAGATCTACCGCTTCCAGCGTCGCAACGCCTACCGGGTTCGCACCTCGGGCCGCCACGAGCCCGTGGCACGCCTGCAGCACCCGTCGGTTGCCGACCTGCCGCTGGCGCTGCGCGTGCTCGATCTCAGCATCGGCGGCTGCGCGCTGTGGCTGCCGCACGATGGTCCGCCGCTGCAGGACGGCACCGCCCTGGGTGAGCTGCTGGTCGAGCTCGACCCCGACACGCGCTTCACCGCGGCCGCGACGCTGCAGCACTTGAGCTCGCCCGGCGACCCGTCCCGGCCCGATCGCGGCCAGCGGCTGGGCTGCGAGTGGCGGGCCCTGTCCGGCACCGCAGAGCGTGTGCTGCAGCGCTGGATAGACCAGGCGCAAAAGCGCCGCCGCCTGCTCTCGCTGTGACACAGCCTGGCCATCCGCACGCTGCCGGTCGTGGCTTCACGCTGGTCGAGGTGTTGATCGTCTGCACCATCGTGGCCGTGCTTGCCGCGGTGGCGCTGCCGGCCTATCAGCAGCGCACGCTGCGCAGCGGCCGGCTGGACGGCGTGGCGGCGCTGATGAAGGTGCAGTCGACACAGGAGCAGTACCGCTCGCTGCACGGCATGTACGCCAACGAGCTCTCGGCACTGCGCGGCGCCGCACCCATCAGCGCGCAGGGCCGCTACGCCGTCACGCTCGAGCGCATGGGGCCCGACGCCTTCTTGGCCACGGCCACCGCGCGCGGCGCTCAGGCCGATGACAAGGCCTGCCAACAGCTCACGCTGCGCGTCAACCTGGGCTTTCCCACCGAAGGCCCGGCGCCGGATTGCTGGCTGCGATGAAAACGCCGCAGGCCCGCGGGCTGACGATGCTCGAGCTGATGATCGCTGTGGGCGTGCTGGCCATTCTTGCCGCGCTGGCGGTGCCATCGCTCAGTGCCAGGTTCGAGCGCCAGCGCCTGTCCAGCGCCGCCGAGACGCTGTCGACCGATCTGTCCGAAGCCCGCTTCGAGGCGGCGCGCCTGGGACAGGCGCTGCACATCGAGCCCGCCGTGAACGAGAAGACCTGGTGCTGGGCGGTGAGCACGCAAGCGGGCTGCGATTGCGCACAGGCCCAAGCCTGCCAGTTGCACAGCGTGCAATCGACAGCCTATCGCGGCATCAAGCTGCTCGAGCCCAAGCCGGTGCGCCTGGACCCCGCCGGCACCACCGACGCCGTGACGGCGGCGGTCTTCGAATCAAGCCGGGGCGACCGCCTGCGCGTCGACCTGCAGGCCCTGGGCCGCGTGCGCATCTGCGTCGCGGCCGGCACCGACACCCGCTACAACCGCTGCTGAGCGGGGCTGCGCGCGCCTGACAGGGCCGTCAGGCGTGCGCCGTCGAGGCGGCCTCGGCGTCGGGCGTGGTGATCTCGCCGGGCACGGCGCGGCGGGCAAACAGCGAATACACGGTGGGCACCACAAAGATCGTCAACAGCGTGCCCACCGACATGCCGCCCACGATGACCCAGCCGATCTGCTGGCGGCTCTCGGCGCCGGCGCCTGTGGCCAGCGCCAGCGGCACGGCGCCCAGCACCATCGCGCCCGTGGTCATCAGGATCGGGCGCAGGCGCATCGTCGAGGCCTCGATCACCGCGTCGGTCACGCCCAGCCCCTTGCGGCGCAGCTGGTTGGCAAAGTCGACGATCAGGATGCCGTGCTTGGTGATCAAGCCGACCAGCGTGATGAGGCCGATCTGCGAGAACACATTGAGCGTGCCGCCCGACCACTGCAGGGCCGCCAGCGCGCCCACCATCGACAGCGGCACCGCGAGCAGGATCACAAAGGGATCGATGAAGCTCTCGAACTGCGCCGCCAGCACCAGAAAGATGAACAGCAGCGCCAGCACGAAGACCACGCCCAGCGCGCCCGACGAGGCACGGAACTCGCGGCTCACGCCATTCAGTTCGGTGGCGTAGCCCACCGGCAGCACGCGCGCCGCGGTCGCGTCCATGAACTTCAGCGCCTCGCCCAGCGAGTAGCCCGGCGCCAGGTTGGCCGTGATGGTCACCGAGCGACGCTGGTTGAAGTGATTGAGCTCGCGCGGGCTCACCGCCTCGCGCACCTTCACCAGGCTGGACAAGGGCACCATCGTGTCGCCGCGGCCGCGCACGAAAATCTTGTCGATGTCCTCGGGCGTGGCGCGGCCGGTCTGCGAGGTCTGCACCAGCACGTCGTACTGCTCGGCGTCGCGTTTGTAGCGGGTGACCGCGCGGCCGCCGAGCATGGTCTCAACCGTGCGTGCCACGGCGTCCACGGCCACGCCCATGTCGGCGGCGCGCGCGCGGTCGACCTCGATGAAGATCTCGGGCTTGTTCAGTTGCAGATCGCTGTCGGGCTGCACGATGCCGGTGTTCATCTGCATCTCGGCGATCATGGCCTGGCCCACGCGAGCCATGTTCTGGTAGGTGTCGCCACTGACCAGCACGTAGTTGATCGAGCGCTCGCGAAAGCCCTGGCCCAGGCTGGGCGGCGTGACCGGGAACACGCTCACGCCGGGCAGAGCGGCCACCTTGGGCAGCAGCGAGCGCGCCAGCTCGGCCGTGCTGCGGGTGCGGTCTTCCCAGTCGGTGGTGCGCATCACGGCCGAGCCCGTGGACACCTGGCCACCGCCCATGAACATGAAGCGGCGGTCGAACTCCGGGTACTGCGAGGTGATGGCCTCGACGGCATCCAGGTAGCGGGCCGTGTACTCGAGCGTGGCGCCATCCGGCGCGCGCACAGGCATGAAGATGACGCCGCGGTCTTCCATCGGCGACAGCTCTCTCTTGGCGTTGGTGAACAGGTACCAGCTGCCAAAGGCCGAGGCCAACATCACCAGCACCATCAACCAGCGGCGCGCCAGGGTCCAGCGCAGCGTGCTGCCGTAGACCTGCGCAAGGCTTACCAGCGCGCCTTCCATGACGCGGTCAAACCAGCCCGGTTTGGGGTTGTGGCGCAGCAGCTTGCTGCACAGCATGGGTGTCAGGGTCAGCGCGACGAAGCCCGACACCAGCACCGCGCCGGCCAGCGTGAGCGCGAACTCGCCAAACAGGCGCCCCGTGCGCCCGGGCGTGAAGGCCAGCGGCGCGAACACGGCCGCCAGCGTCAGCGTCATCGCCACCACGGCGAAGCTGATTTCGCGCACGCCCTTGATCGACGCCTGGAAGGGGGTGAGCCCTTCTTCGATGTGGCGAAAGACGTTCTCGAGCACCACGATGGCGTCGTCAACCACCAGCCCGATGGCCAGCACCAGCGCCAGCAGCGTGAGCGTGTTGACCGTGAAGCCGGCCAGTGCGATGAGCGCGAAGGCGCCCACCAGGCTGACCGGAATCGTCACCAGCGGAATGATCGACGCCCGCAAGGTGCGCAGAAACACGAAGACCACCAGCGCCACCAGCACCACGGCCTCGACCACCGTGGTGTAGACGGCCTTGATGGAACGGTCGATGAACACCGACAGGTCATTGGCCTGCACCACCGTCACGCTGGCCGGCAGGTCGCGCTGGATCTGTGGCATCAGGGCCTTGACGCCGGCCGCCACATCCAGCGGGTTGGCGGTGGCGTTGCGGATGATGCCGGTGCTGATGCTGGGCACGCCGTTCAGGCGCACGCGGCTGCGCTCGCTGGCCGCCGCTTCCTGCACGCGCGCCACATCGCGCAGGCGCACGGTGTGGCCGCCACTGGTGCGCAGTGCGATGTCGTTGAACTGCGCCACCGTGTTGAGGTCGGTGCGCGCGGTGACGCTGAACTCGCGCTGCTGACTCTCGATGCGCCCGGCCGGCACTTCGAGGTTCTGCCGGCGCAGTGCGTCCTCGACGTCCTGCACGGTGAGCTTGTAGGCGGCGAGCTGGTCGGTGTCGATCCACACCCGCATCGCGTAGCGGCGGTCGCCGCCCACCTGCACGTCGGCCACGCCGGGCACCGTCTGCAGCCGCGGCTTGACGACGCGGTTGATGAGGTCGGTGAGCTCCAGCGGGCCCATCGTCTCGCTGGTGTAGGCCAGCCAGATGGTGGGCGTGGCGTCGGCCTCGACCTTGGCGATCACGGGCTCGTCGGCCGCGTTGGGCAGCCGACCGCGCACGCGGGCGACGCGGTCGCGCACCTCGGCCGCCGCCGTGTCCGGGTCCTTGCTCAGCTTGAAGCGCACCGTGATCTGGCTGCTTTCGGTGCGTGACACGCTGGTCATGATGTCCACGCCGTCGATGCCGGCGATGGAGTCCTCCAGTGGCTTGGTCACCTGCGATTCGATGACCTCCGATGACGCCCCCAGCAGGCGTGTGGAGACGTTGACCAAGGGCTCGTCGATGCGCGGGTACTCGCGCAGGCTGAGCTGCTGGAACGACACGACGCCGATCAGCACCAGCAGCAGCGACATCACGCAGGCCAGCACCGGGCGGCGGATGGAAGTCTCTGAAAGGCGCATGGCGATTTCCGTTGGATGCAGGGGTCTGCGGCTCAGGGTTGCGACGCCGCCGGGCGCGCTGCGGCCGCGGCAGGTCCGCCAGACTTGGCCGACGATGCAGCAGCGACAGTGCCCGGTGCGCGGCCTGCGCCCGCGCCGCCGGGGCCGCCTGTCGGGCGGCTCAGGTCGATCGGCCGCACCGGCAGGTTGTCGCCCCGCAGCAGCCGCGCGTGTCCGGCGGTGACCACCGTGTCACCGGCCTTCAGGCCTTCGAGGATCTCGACCTTGCCCGGCAGCCGCAGGCCCACCTTGGCTTCGAGCCGCTGCGCGAGCTTCTGCCCGTCCGGCCCGTCGACGACCTTGAACAGCAATTGGCGGGCGCCCTGGGGCACCAGCGCCTCCTCGGGCACCACCACCGCGCCTTCCCGCACCGAAAACACGACGCGCGGCCGCGCGAACATGCCCGGCCTGAGTTGCGCGCCCTGGTTGTCCACCTGGGCCAGCACCTGCAGGGCGCGGCCGTTGGCGTCGACCTGCGAGTCCACCGCCTGCACGCGACCCTTGAACGTGCGACCCGGCATCGCGTCCACCTTCAGCTCCACCGCTTGGCCGGCGCGCAGGCGGTCGAGGTAGCGCTCGGGCACCGCGAACTGCACCTTCAGCGAAGCCAGGTCCTCGACGTTGACCAGATCGGCGCCGTCCTTGACATAGGCGCCGACATCGACGATGCCCAGGCCGGCGGTGCCGTCGAAGGGCGCCAGCACCTTCATCCGTGCCAGCTGCGCATGCGCCAGGGCCACCTGGGCATCGGCGACCTGCATGGCGGCGGCGTTCTGGTCGACAGCGCTCTGGCTCACGAAGCCCTGGCCCAGCAGCTCGCGGCTGCGCTGAAGATTGGTGCGCGCGATGCTGGCCTGCGCCTCGGCCTGCTTGAGCTGGGCCTGCTGCAGGTTGTCGTCGAGCTGAACCATCAGCTGTCCGCGCGTGACGCGCTGGCCATCGACAAAACCCAAACGCGCGACGCGGCCGCTGACCTCGGGCCGCAGCATCACGCCCTGGCTCGACTTGAGCGAACCCACTGCCAGCACGTCATCGGTCAGTGTCAAGGCCGTGGCCAGGGCGACCTCAACCGTTACCGGGCCCCCGGCGCCGCCAGGGCCGCCTGGCCCACCACCACCCGCCCCGCCGGGCACTCGGGGCGCACCCGGCGCGGCAGTCGCGCCGCCAGCCTCAACGGCCTTTGCAGCCTTGCCGGGCTGGTTCTGCCACCACCAGGCGCCGCCGCCTGCCAAGCCCATGCCAACGACCGCAACCAATGCGTGGATTCTCTTCAAGGCAGTGTCTCGTGCAGTCCGGGGTTGGACCGTGAACTGTAACGAACCCGAGGGCGACGACGCGGGCCCAGGGGCTTGGCGGTGCCGCAGCACCCCGCTACGGCAATGAATCGACGCCGCGGTTGGCCAATCGGTCGGCGCGCTCGTTGCCGGGGTCGCCAGCGTGGCCCTTGACCCAGCGCCACTGCACGGTGTGCGACGCGTTGAGCGTGTCCAGCCGCTGCCAGAGCTCGATGTTCTTGACCGGCTTCTTGTCGGCCGTTTTCCAACCGCGCGCCTTCCAGCCGTGGATCCAGGTCGTGATGCCGTTCTTGACGTACTCGCTGTCGGTGTAGACGGTCACGGCGCAACGCCGCTTGAGCGACGCCAGCGCCTCGATCACCGCGGTCAGCTCCATGCGGTTGTTGGTGGTGAGCTTTTCGCCGCCGAACATCTCGCGCTCGTGTTCACCGCTTTGCAGCCAGGCGCCCCAACCGCCCGGGCCGGGGTTGCCGCGGCAGGCGCCGTCGGCATAGATCACCACATCGGACATCAGCTCTCCACTTCCAGGGGTTCGCGGCGCCGGCTGGTGACCACGGCGGGTGCGGCTTGCACTTTGCGGGCCGGCTTGCGCACCATGCCCACCAGGCGCATGCCGTGCACGCGCTTGACGGCGACCACGAAGTACACCGCACCCAGCACCGGCCACCAGCGGTCGCCCAGCGGGTCCATCCATGCAAAGCGCTCGAGCAAGGCGGCGTTGTTGAGCGGCGGACGCCAGCAGCCAAAGCGCCCGGCCTCGACCTCGAAGCCCAGCAAGCGCAGCCAGTCACGCAGCCGCCAGTAAGCGATGAAGTCGCCGGCACGCGGCAGGAACAGGCTCTGGCTGCGGCCAAAGCCGAGGCCGCGGCGCAGCGTGCCGGCGCTCTGGCGCAGCCCCCACAGGCTGGCCGGGTTGAAGCCGGCGATGACGACGCGGCCCTCGGGCACCAGCACGCGTTCGACCTCGCGCAGCGTGTGGTGCGGGTCGCGGGCCATTTCCAGCGCATGCGGCAGCACGATGAGATCGATACTGGCATCGGGAAACGGCAGCGCGTCGTACTCGCAATGCAGGCTCACCGGCTCGCTGGCAGACAAGGTGGTGATCAACGAGTCCACTGGCGGCGGCGGCAGCGCCAGCGACTCGGGCACCTGCAAGGAATCGCTCGCCACCCAGCGGTGTGGCATGCGGTTGGCGCGCAAACCATCAAGTTCTGGCAGGCCAACTTGCAGCGCGTGGAAGCCGAAAGCGTCGGTTACGGCATGATCGAGCCGGTCTTGCTCCCAGGCAAGCAGATACTGGCCCGGCGCCGTCCTCAGCCAGACCCCCAACTCTATAATCGAATCTTCACGCGTCATGAATCTGCTAGCACTGCCCGCCTTCGCCGACAACTACATCTGGATGCTGCACGACGGCTCCGGCGCCGTGGTGGTCGATCCCGGCGAAGCCGCCCCGGTGCTCGAAGCACTAGACCGCCTCGGGCTCGAATTGCGGGCGATTCTAGTGACGCACCATCACGCCGACCACGTCGGCGGTGTTGATGCATTGCGGCCCCGGCTGCGCGGCCCGGTTTACGGCCCCGCCACCGAAACCATCCCCGAGCCCGTGCACCGCCTCATCGAAGGCGCGCAGATCGAGGTGCTGGGCCTTAACTTCCGCGTGCTCGACGTGCCGGGCCACACCGCGGGCCACATCGCCTACGTGCAGACCGATGCGGTCGCCGCGCCCATCCTCTTTTGCGGCGACACGCTGTTCTCTGCGGGCTGCGGCCGTCTCTTTGAAGGCACCCCGGCGCAGATGGCCCATTCGCTGGCCAAGTTCGCCGCACTGCCGTCCGACACCCGCGTGTGCTGCACCCATGAGTACACGCTGTCCAACCTGCGCTTTGCGGCGGCGGTGGAGCCCGGCAACGCGCTGCGCCGCGAGTACGACGCGCGCTGCCAGGCGCTGCGCGCCGCCGGCCAGTCAACGCTGCCGTCGACGATCGGCGTCGAGCGCCAGATCAATCCCTTCCTGCGCTGTCTTGAGCCCGAGGTGGTGCAGTCGGCCCGCGCCGCAGGCGCCGGCAGCGACGACGCGCTGGCCGTGTTCACCGCGCTGCGCGAGTGGAAGAACCGGTTCTGATGGTCGCGTCGCGGCCGCCCTGGCGCGGCGCGCGCCTTGCGGCAGCCCTGTTCGCCGCGGCCGTGGGCGTGGGTTGCGCGAGTGGCCCCGCATCGCTCGCGCCGACGTCGGCCGACATCCCACCCGCGGCGCCCGTGGTGTCGGCTGCCCTGGCGCCTGCTGTCGTGCCGTCAGCGCGGCCTGCTGTGGCCGAGCCCACGGCACCCGCGGCGCCCGCCGGCCCGCTGGCCCCGCGCGCGCGGCTCGACCCCAGCCAGGACGCCGAGCGCGGCGATCTCTGGCAGCGTGTGCGCGACGGCTTCGCCATGCCCGAGCAAGACGGCGACCTGGTGCGCAAGTGGGAGCGCTTCTACGCCGCAAAGCCAGAGTACGTCGAGCGCATGACCGCGCGCGGCGCCCGCTACCTCTTCCACGTGCTCGAAGAAGTCGAAAAGCGCCAGCTGCCCTTCGAGCTCGCGCTGCTGCCCTTTATCGAAAGCGCCTTCAATCCGCAGGCGGTGTCGCGCGCTCGGGCCACCGGCATGTGGCAGTTCATGCCGGCCACGGGCAAAGACTTCGAGCTGCGCCAGAACGTCTTTCGCGATGACCGCCGCGACGTGCTGGCGTCTACCCGGGCCGCGCTCGACTACTTGCAACGGCTGCACGCGCAGTTTGGCGATTGGCCGCTGGCGCTGGCGGCCTACAACTGGGGCCAGGGCAATGTGCTGAGGGCGCAGGCGCGCAACCGAAGCAAAGGCAAGCCCACCGACTACGCCAGCCTGCAGATGCCCGACGAGACACGCAACTACCTGCCCAAGCTGCAGGCGGTGAAGAACATCGTGGCCCGCCCCGAAGCCTTTGCACTGCGCTTGCAGCCACTGGAAAACCACCCGTTCTTCCTGAGCGTGCCGGTCGACCGCGACATCGACGTGGCGCTGGCCGCGCGGCTGGCCGGCATGTCGCTGGACGACTTTCAGCAGCTCAATCCGCAGATGAACAAGCCGGTGATCCTGGCCGCCGGCACACCGCAATTGCTGCTGCCCTACGACAACGCCAACCGCTTCGTGCGCGAGCTGGCCTCGCATCCCGGCCCGATGGCCAGCTGGACGGCCTGGGTGGCGCCCAAGACGCTCAAGCCCTCAGAGGTGGCGCGCCTGACGGGCATGCCCGAGGCCGAGCTGCGCGAGATCAACCTGATTCCGCCGCGCATGCTGGTCAAGCTGGGCTCGACCTTGTTGGTGCCGCGCCCGGCGTCCGCCACCCACGATGTCGCCAGCCACCTGGCCGACCACGCCAACATGTCACTTGCGCCCGAGGCCGCGCCGCCGCGGCGCATCAGCGGCAAGGCCGGCGCCCGTTCGGTCGCCAAGCCGGGCGTCAAGGCGGTCGCGAAAACGACCACCAAGACCGCTACCAAGACCGCTACCGCCGTCAAGAGCCCGCACCCGACAGCGACTTCGCCCAAGCGCAAGGCGGCTTCGCCGCCGCCCGTGCGGGTGGCCGCGGCACGCTGAAGGCGCCGCCGCACGGCCATCTGGTGCGTCAGCCCAGGAAGTCGCGCTTGCCGATCTCCACGCCCGCGTGGCGCAGCAGCGCGTAGGTCGTGGTCAGGTGGAAGTACAGGTTGGGCATGACGTAGTGCTTGACGAAGTCCTCGCCGCTGGCCTTCACATCGCCGGCGCGGGTCTGCCGCACGATCTCTTTGCCGTCGGTGCCGTCGATCTGCGCGGGCGTGAAGCTCTGCGCGTAGTCGATGGCAAGGCGGATGCGCGCGCGCAGGTCGTCGAGCGACGCCTCGGTGTCGTCCCACTTCGGCATCTCGACGCCGGCCAGGCGGGCCAGGCAGCCTTTGACGCCGTCGGTGGCGATCTGGATCTGCCTTGTAAAGGGCAGCATGTCGGGCGCCAGGCGCATGCCCAGGTAATTGGCGGTGTCGAACTTGCGCGCCTCGGCGTGCGCCTGCGCCTTGTCCAGCCAGGCCAGGGTGTTGTTCAACATGCGCACGAACACGGGCACGGTGGCTGAATGCATGGAAAGGCTCATCTGCTGACTCCTGAAGTCTTGGGGGAGCCGGATGCTAGCGCCGCGGGGCGCAACTTGCAGGAACGGGCAGAATCGCTGCGATGGCGGGCCCCCATTGCGCATGAACATCATCATCCTCGACGACTACCAGGACGCCGTGCGCAAGCTCAAGTGCGCGACCCTGCTCGAACCCCTCAACGCCAAGGTCTTCACCAACACCGTCAAGGGCATCGGCCAGCTGGCCGTGCGGCTGCGCGACGCCGACGTGCTGGTCTTGATCCGCGAGCGCACGCAGTTTCCGAAGGCCTTGCTCGAGAAGCTGCCGCGCCTGAAGTTGATCTCGCAGACCGGCCGCATCGGCAGCCACGTCGACATCGAGACCTGCACGCGCATGGGCATCGCCGTGGCCGAGGGCGTGGGCTCGCCGGTGGCGCCGGCCGAGCTGACCTGGGCGCTGATCATGGCTGCGATGCGGCGGCTGCCGCAGTACGTGGGCAACCTCAAGCACGGCGCCTGGCAGCAAAGCGGGCTGAAGGCCGCTTCGATGCCACCCAACTTCGGCATCGGCATGGTGCTGTCGGGCAAGACGCTGGGCATCTGGGGCTACGGCAAGGTCGGCCGCCTGGTGGCCGGCTACGGCCGCGCCTTCGGCATGCGCGTGCTGGTATGGGGCAGCGAGGCCACGCGCGAGCGCGCGGTCATCGACGGCCACCAGGCAGCCGTCGACTGCGAGAGCTTCTTCGAGACCAGCGACGTGCTGTCGCTGCACCTGCGCCTGAGCGACACCAGCCGCGGCATCGTGCGCCATGACGCGCTGGCGCGCATGAAGCCCACCGCGCTGCTGGTCAACACCTCGCGTGCCGAGCTCATCGAGGACGGCGCCCTCGTGGCCGCGCTCAACCGCGGCCGGCCCGGCATGGCCGCGGTGGACGTGTTCGAGAGCGAGCCCATCCTGCAGGGCCACCCGCTGCTGCGGCTGGAAAACGCCGTCTGCACGCCGCACATCGGCTACGTCGAGCAAGACAGCTACGAGCTGTACTTTCGCGCCGCGTTCGAGAACGTGCTCAGCTTCATCAACAAGAACCCCACCAATCTGGTCAACCCCGAAGCGCTGAAGGTGCTGCGGTGAGGGACGGCGCTTGACCGACGCCGGCCTGGCCCGCGCCGCTCGCGCGCTGCTGGCCGGCAACTTTGCCATCGGCTGCGGCGTGATGGTGGCGGCAGGTTCGCTCAACGACATCACCGCCTCGCTGCGCGTGCCGGTGGCGGTGAGCGGCCAGCTCATCAGCGTCGCCGCGGTCGCCATGGCGCTGGGTGC
>JANPMR010000184.1:0-11737 GCA_031427055.1 Rubrivivax sp. | reverse complement strand
AGGATCGCCATCGCCAGCGCCGCGGCCTGGCTGTCGCCCCAGCGGCCGCTGGCCAGACCGTCGACGAAGTCGCCGATCTGCGCTGCCGACAGCGCGCCGCCGTCGCGCTTGGTACGGATGATGTCGGCGGCGAGCATGGCGACGACGGCGTTCAGTTCAGGCGCATGACGCGCGGCGCGGGGTCGGGCGCGATGCCGGGATTGGCCTTGAGATAGGCCTCCAGTGCGTCGACGTCGATGACGCCGGGCTGGCGGTCGCGGCCCGCGCGCAGCGGGGCCAGGTCGTCGCCGCCATCGGCCATGAAGGCGTTGACGGTGACGCGCAGCGTGGTGTCTGGCGTCACCGGCTGACCGTTCAGGCGCACGCTCTCGCGCAGCAGGCGCTGGCCGGCCGGGCGTGCGCCATCCCAGGTGTATTCGAGGCCACGCGAGGTGTGCAGTGGCCGCTGGCGCGCGCCGGACAAGGGCCGCTCCAGCGTCTGCATCAGCTGCTCGCCGCTCAGCGTCAGCGTCATGAGCTGGTTGGCAAAGGGCTGCACGGCAAAGATGTCTTCGTAGGCGATGTCGAGCAGGCCTTCGCCGCCCAGCGGCGCACGCACGCCGCCGGGGTTCATCAGGGCGGCCTGCGCGCCGCCGTCTTCGGGCCGCCGTGTGGCGGCAAGCTGTGCATCGGCGATCAGGCTGCCCAGCGCCGATGCGCCGGCGGCGTCGGTGCGCACCGAGAACGGCGCGCCCAGGCGCCCCACCGGCCGCCGTGCCAGCGGCCGCGCCAGCCGTTCGTAGCTGGCGATCAGCTCGGTCAGGCGCGGGTGCGGTGCGAACTGGGCCGTCGACACCAACAGGTTCTCGGCCTGCGCGCTCGACACGTCGCGCGTGATCGGGTCGAGCACGACGTCGATCTTCGTCAGCAGTGCGCCATTGGCGCCGGCCGAGGTCACGGGGCGGCCGTCGATGATGCAGTTGTAGGCGCGGTGCGTGTGGCCGCTGATGACCAGGTCCACCGCCTTGGGCAGGCGCTTGACGATGTCGACGATGGCGCCGCTGATGCCGGGGCATTCGTTGAATTCGCCCGTCGGAATGCCGCCTTCGTGGATCAGCAGCACGATGGCCTGCACGCCTTGCTGTTGCAGCTCGGGCACCAGCGCCGCGACCGTGGCGACCTCGTTGCCGAAGCGCAGTCCGGCCACGCCCGCAGGCGCCACGACCGAGGGCGTGCCTTCGAGCGTGAGGCCGACAAAGGCCACCGGTATGCCGCCGTAGCTGCGCACCGCGTAAGGCGGGAACAGCGTCTTGCCGCTGGCGCGCACCACGGTGTTGGCGGCCAGGAACTGGAAGCGCGCGCCGGTGAAGGGCTGCGGGCCCTTGCAGCCGTCCGTCGGGTGGCAGCCGCCGTTTTGCAGGCGCAGCACTTCGGCCGGGCCGCGGTCGAGCTCGTGGTTGCCCATCGCGATCACGCCCAGGCCCATCAGATTCATGGCCTCGATGGTGGGCTCGTCGCGGAACAGTGACGACAGCAGCGGCGTCGCGCCGACAAGGTCGCCCGCGGCCACGAACACGTGGTGCGGCGCCTGCGCGCGCAGGCTGTCGAGCATCGTCGCCATCGCCTCGGCACCGCCAGTGGGCACATTGATGCGTTTGGTCGGGTCGGCCGGATCGGGGATGCGCCAGCCGCTGGCCGGCGGCTTGAGGTTGCCGTGGAAATCGTTGAGCGCCAGGATGCGCAAGCGCACCGGCTCGGCCGGCAGCGGCAGCGGCGGCGGTGCGGTGGCGCAGCCGGCCAGCGCCAGCAGCGCGGCGGTGGCCAGCGCGCTCGTCAGGCGGCGCAGGGGCAGGGCGTGGGCGGTGGCGCGGGTGGGCGGTGTGGTCATGAGATTACTTTCTCTGGATGTCATCGAGCGGTGCGAAGTCGGCCGCCTTGAGCGGGCTGCGCGCGGCGATGTATTCGCGCAGCACGTCGGCGTCGACGAAGCCGGTGTTGACGTAGCCGGGGTGGTCGGCCAGGCGCGGGTAGCCGTCGCCGCCGCTGGCGGTGAAGTTGTTCATGGCCAGCTTGTATTCGCGGCCGGGCTCGATGGGCCGGCCCTGCACGCGGGCCTCGACCAGCGTGCCGCCCTCGATGCGCATCTGCAGGCCCACCGTGTGCGGAAAGGCGCCCGCGCCCGGTGTCATCTTGGCCGCCGCAGCCAGCCAGGTCAGCAGCTCGGCGCCACTCAGGCGCACCACCGTCACGGTGTTGCCGAAGGGCTGCACCTTGAGCACGTCGCGGTAGGTCAGGCGGCCGGCGGGCAGCGAGTCGCGCACGCCGCCGGCGTTCATCAGCGCCAGGTCGGCGCCGGTCTTGTCCTGCATGGCGCGCGCGATCAGCGTGCCCAGGTTGGTGACCTGCCGGCGCACGCGGTCGCGGTCGCCGTCGAACATGCCCACGGTGTCGCCGATGGGCAGCGACAGGCTGGCCTGGCCGCGCTCTTGAAAGGGCGCCAGCGTGGCGCGCAGGGCGGCGTCTTCGGGGATGGCCTCGGTGAAAGGCACGCGGCTGCCGTCGGCCAGGCGGCGCTTGAGGTTGACGGGGATGAGTTGGTAGCGCAGCAGTTTGATATCGCCAGCAGCGACCATGAAATCAGCGCGGCCCACGTACTTGCCCCACTCGTGCGCCTGCACGATCCAGGTGCCGTTCTGGCGGTCGGGCGCGCAGGGCTGGCCGGGCACGTAGGCGGTGTTGCGCACGTTCTCGAGCAGCATGCACACGGGGTTCTGGCTGTGGCCGCCGACGATGAGGTCGAGGCCCTTGCCAGGCGGCATGGCGCGCGCCATCTCGACGTCACCCGGCGCATTGACGCCGCTCTTGCCGTCGGTGTAGTGGCCCATGTGGGTCGCGGCGATCACCATGTCGGCCTTGGCGCGCAGCTCGGGCAGCAGCGCCGCGGCCTCGGGGATCGGTTTGCGAAACTCGATGCCGCGGATGTTTTCGGGCAGCACCATCTTCTGCGTGTCGTCGGTGGTCAGGCCCAGCACCGCGATCTTGTAGCCGCCGCGTTCGAAGACGCGGTAGGGCTCGAACAGGCGCTGCCCGTCCTTGTAGATGTTGGCCGACAGGAAGGCGAACTTGGCCCACTGCCGCTGTTTGGCCAGCACCGCGGGCGGCTTGTCGAACTCGTGGTTGCCCACGGCCGAAGCGTCGTAGCCCAGTGCGTTCATGCCGATGAAGTCGGGCTCGGCCTCTTGCAGGTCCGACTCGGGCACGCCGGTGTTGATGTCACCGCCATCCAGCAGCAGCGTGTGGCCGCCGGCCGCCGCAACCTCGGCGCGCACGCGGTCGACGACGGTCTTGCGCGCCGCCAAGCCGTACTCGCCGTCGGCGTTGGGCCAGAAGCGGCCGTGGTGGTCGTTGGTGTGCAGGATGGTGAGCTGGATCGGCGCGCGCGGAGCCGGCGGTGAGGCGCAGCTGGCGAGCAGGGCCGCGCTCAGCAGACCCAGGACAAGACGGCGGATGTTCGAGGACATGGTCATGGCTCCAGGCGCGTCAGGACGGCGGCCAGCAATTGCACCGCGTTGGCGGCAGCGGCCTGCGCGATGTGCATGGTGTGCGCGTGGCTGAGGTTCTCGTCCGACAGCCCCGCGGCCATGTTGGTCATCAGCGACAGGCCCAGCACGCGCAGTCCGGCATGTCGCGCCAGGATGGTCTCGGGCACCGTGCTCATGCCCACCGCTTGCGCACCCAGCAAGCGCAGCATGCGGATCTCGGCCGGCGTCTCGAACTGCGGGCCCATCACCCAGGCGTAGATGCCGCGGTGCAGCGTCGTGCCGGCTTCGGCGGCCGCCGCCAGCGCCTGCGCGCGCAGGGCCGGGTCGTAGGCGGCGGACATGTCGACGAAGCGGTCGTCGCCGGGCTGGCCGAAGAGCGGCGAGCGCTGCACGATGTTGAGGTGGTCTTCGATCAGCATCAGCGCGCCGGGGCGCATCGCGCCGTCCAGGCTGCCGGCGGCATTGGTCTGCACCAGCAGCTTCACGCCCCAGGCGGCCAGGCTGCGGATGGCACCCTTCATGCCGTCGGCCTCGCCCGTCTCGTAAGCGTGCTTGCGCCCGGCCAGCACCGCGATGCGGGCACTGCGTGCGCCGCTGGCGATGCGCCCCACCTTCAGCACGCCGGCATGGCCGCCCACGGCCAGGCGCGGAAAGGCCGGCAGTTCGGCGTAGGGCAGCTCGGTGGCCTCGTGCACGTGCGTGGCCAGCGGGCCCCAGCCCGAGCCCAGCAGCACGGCGATGGGCGGCGCGGCGCCCAGGCGCTGCTGCAACAGCGCGGCGGTGGCGGCGATGGCTGTGTTGGGGTCGGTCATGGCGTTCCTGTCAGGTGGTCGATCGCGGTGCCGGCAAGATGCCCGGGGCCGAAGCTGTGCGGCAGCAACTCGCCCAGCGTGTAGCTGCCCCGCAGGCCGCTGGCGTCGCCGGCCCACACAGGGCAGTCGTCGGCGGCAAATTCGCGCAGCTTCTGGCGGCAGCCGCCGCAGGGCGTGACCGGCGCGTCGGCCACGGCGCACACCGCCACTGCCATCACGCGCTTGCCGCCCGCGGCCACCATCGCCGCGATGGCCGAGGTCTCGGCGCACCAGCCTTGCGGGTAGGCGGCGTTCTCGACGTTGCAGCCGGCGTGGATGCGACCCTGCTCGTCCAGCACGGCCGCGCCGACGGCAAAGCGCGAGTAGGGCGCGTGGGCGTTTGCGCGCACCGCGCGGGCGGCGGCGAGCAGGCGTTCGCGCAGGTCGGCGGTGCGGATGTTCATCGGGCAAGGATAGTGGCAGCGCACGCGCTCAGGGGTGGGCGATCTGCCGCAGCCAGGCCGCGGCCTCGCGCGGCCGCCGCAGATGCACCCAGGCCAGGTGCGACAGCGCCGCGTCGTCGCGCAGCCGTGCGTACTTGATGCGGTTCTTGGCCCAGGTGGTGGCCGACCAGACGATGATGGATTCGCGCGACAGGAAGGCACGGCGCCAGGACTCGCGATTGCCCTGCCACAGCGGCGCCCGCGTCAGCACGCGCCAGAACGTGCGCCGCAGGATGCGCGCCATCACGGTGGCGCGGCTGTAGTCGAGCCAGACGACGTGCGTGGCGCGCGGCCAGACGATGTCGCGCACGACGCTGTAGTTGCCATCGATCACCCAGCGCTCGCCGGCGGCAGCCTGGTGCGCGGCGGCCTCGAACTGCTCGGTTGGGCGCGGCGTCCAGTTGGGGCCCCAGAAGAGATCGTCGAGATCCACACGCGGGCAATCCAGCGCCGTCGCCAGCGCCTGGGCAAAGGTCGACTTGCCCGCGCCGCTGGTTCCGACGACGACGTATCGCATGGCCGGTGCGGCCGCTGCGGCCGTCATGGCGCCGTGCGTGCCCGCGACAGCGCCACGATCACCGGTGTCAGCGTCGCCAGCAGCGCGCGCGTGTCGGGTGCGACGGCGGCCGACGCGATGGCGTGTTCGACGTCGGCGGCGCGCGCCGAAAGTTCGTCTGCGCCCAGCGAAGCAGACACCGACTTCAGGTCGTGCGCCAGGCGCAGCGCGAGCGAGGGGTCGGTGTCGAGGCTGGCGCGCTCGAAGGCCTGTGGCCAGCCTTCCATGAACACCGACGCGTGCTCGACCACGCGCTGGTAGAGCGCCGTATCACCGCCCAGGCGCTGCAGCGCGCGCGCCGGGTCGAAGGGCAGGACGGGCGGCATGGTGGGCGTGCCGATGAATTCGGCGGTGGGCGGCGCGACGGGCAGGCCGGCCGGCACGGCATCGGCCGGCGTGGCATGGGCGGGCGCTGCATCGCCGGTGGCCAGATCGGCCAGGGCCTGCAGCAGTTCTGACTTCGGGTAGGGCTTGGCCATGTGACGGTCGCAGCCGGCGTCCAGGCTGGCCTGAATGTCGCTGGCAAAGGCGTTCGCCGTCAAGGCGACCACGGGCGTGCGCGCGCGGCCGCTGCGGGCTTCGAGCAGGCGCAGCGCGCGCGTCACGCTCAAGCCGTCCATGCCCGGCATCTGGATGTCGATGAAGGCCAGGTCGTAGGCGCGTTCGGTCAGCATGTCCAGCGCCGTCAGACCGTTGGGCGCAACCTCGATCGCCAGCGGCTGGCCTTCGAGCATGGCGCGGAAGAGGTAGACGTTGACCTCGTTGTCCTCGGCCAGTAGCACGCTGCGCGTGCGCGTGTTTTCGGGCGGCGCGAGCAGAGCCACGGCCGGCGCTGCGGGCAGGGCTTCGAGCGTGGCCGGCGGCAGTGGCAGCCGCAGGCGAAAGACGCTGCCCATGCCCGGCGTGCTGGTGACTTCGATGCGGCCGCCCATCAGGCCGACGACGCGCCGCGAGATGGCCAGCCCCAGGCCGGTGCCGCCGTAGTTGCGCGCCACGCTGCTGTCGGCCTGCTTGTAGGGCTCGAAGATGGTGTCGAGCTTGCTCGGCGCGATGCCGATGCCGGTGTCGACGACCTCGATGCAGACACTGCCGGGCGTGTCGGCATCCGGGCGGGCGCGCAGCCGCACCTCGCCGCGTGAGGTGAACTTGATGGCGTTGCCGACCAGGTTGTTCAGCGCCTGCTCCAGCCGCATGCGGTCGCCCAGCACGCCGTCGGGTACATCGGCGCCGCGCTCGACCAGCAACTGCAGCCCCTTGCCCTCGGCGCGCGGGCGCATCAGGTCGGCCACGCGCTCGAGCACCTGGTGCAGCGAGAACGGCTGGCTCTCCAGGTCCAGGTGGCCGGCGTCCATCTTGGACAGATCAAGGAGGTCGTTGATGAGCTCGTGCAGCGTCCGCCCGGCGTCCTGGAACAAGCGCACCTGGCGCTGCTGCGTGGGCGTGAGCGGGCTCGCCGCCAGCAACTCGGCCACGCCGAGCAGGGCGCCCAGCGGGGTGCGGATCTCGTGGCTGACGTTGGCCAGAAACTGGCCCTTGGCGCGCGCCGTCTCGGCCGCCACGGCCAGCGCCTGCGCCAGGCTGCGCTGGGCAGCGGCCTGCTGGCGCTGGTAGAGCAGCAGGCTCAGTGCCAGCCCGAAGGCCAGGGTCGCCAGCGGCGCGGCCCACAGCGTGGGCTGGCGCAGGCCCAGCAGCAAGGCCGCCGCCACGGCCGCCATCAGCAGCGCGGACAGGGCGGTGGCCAAGGCATCGGGCCGCGGTGCCGCATGGCCGCGCCGCAGCGCCGCGGCGGCTGGCAGTAGAGCCAGCAGCACCAGCAGCGCATCGGCCCACAAGGTCGGCGGCTGCAAGCCGCTGCCCTTGCGCAGCGCGGTGTAGGTCTGGGCCAGCGCCGAGGTACCCGTGATCTGGCCTTGCACCGTCATCACCGCGTCGGCGAGCAGGGCGCTGCTGCCGATGAAGACGGCGCGGCCCTGCACGCGCTGGCGCAAGACCTGCGCCGCACCCTCGGTGGCGGGCGCGAGCAGCAGTTCGGCAAAGGGCAGCACCGGCACCGCCGCGCGGGCCGCGGCAAACGGCGGGCGGAACTGCGCCGCGCCGTCGTGCGGCGCAGCGGCATCGTTGGCGCCGTGAAGCCGCACATGCACGGCCAGCGGCAGCAGCGGCAGCGGTGTTGGGGCGCCGCCCGCGGTGTGCCAGAGCGGCAAAGCCCGCAGCACGCCGTCAGCATCCAGCGGCGTCGTGATGATGCCCAGCGGCGGTGGCGCGCCGCTGGCGGGCCAAACCGAGGGCGTCGGCAGGGTGATGGTGGGCCAGACATGGGCGCCGGTTGGCGGTGCGTGGCTGCTGCGCGGAATGCCTGTGAGGGGCGCACTGTCGTCGCTGGCATGCAGCAGCCCGGCGGCGGCCAGCACCACCGGCGCACCGGGCCGCGCGATGGCGCGCGCCAGCGCTTCGTCGCCCGGCTGGGCGTCGGCCAGCAGCAGGTCGAAGGCGATCGCGGTGGCGCCCAGGCCGCGCAGCTGGTCCACCGCCAGTGCGTAGACGTCGCGCCGAAACGGCCAGGGGCCGAACTGCGCCTTGAGCGCGGCGAGCGAGCGGTCGTCAATGTCCACCACCAGTACGTCCGTGGGCGGTGCGTCGGGCGCCAGCAGGCGAGCCTGCCAGTCGTGCAGCGGTCGCGAGAGCGCGGCATTGAGCGGCGACAGCAGCACGGCCAGCGCCGCCAGCAGCGTGGCGGCGGCCACCCAGCCCACGCGCGGGGCGCTGGCCTGGACCATGAGCAAATATGGCTCCGCTACTTTGCTCATACCCCCTTGGGGGGCGGACGACGCAGGCGTCGGCCTGGGGGCGCTCACAGCAGCAGCAGGAGCGGCAGCAACCACAGCAGCCAACCCCAGGAGCGGGGCACCTCGATGACCTGCGCGGCGCCGAAGCTGCCGGCCCGCCCGTCGCTGGTGACGGTACGCACGCGCAAGTGGTAGGTGCCCGGCCCGGGGCTGGGAAACAGGCGCTCGGTGTCGGAGGTGGTCTCGTCGAGCACGAAATCGGTGAAGGCCGCGTCGCGCGCCACCTGCACCTGGTAGCGCACGCCGGGCAGCGGGGCGGCAGCCCAGCGCATCATCAGCCCCGCCGCGGTGGGCTGGGGCGGCTGCACGGGGGGCGCCGCCGGTGGCGGCGGCGGATCGGTGCGCACCAGCTCCACCGGGTCGCCCCAGGGCCCGGCGTCGTTGTCGCCGCGCACGGTGGCCAGCCGCCAGTACCAGGTGCCGACAGGCACCGGGACGGTCAGCTCGGTGGCGGTGAGATCGCTGCGGTCGACCAGCAACGGCGGCGCGAAGTCGCTCCGCGGCGCCACCTGCAGCCGGTAGCGCGTGGCCTGCGGGTGTGCCGACCAGGCAAAGTCGACTCTGGCCTCGAGCAGGCGTTCTGCGGCGCGCGGCCGCAGCTGGAAGGGCGGCTCGGGGCGGGCCTTGAGGGTGAAGGCCCAGTTTGCGGCGCGGCCCTCGATGCCGCTGGCCTCGGCGGCGCGCACGCGCAGCTCGTAGCGGCCGTCCTCGGGCGAATCGGGCCAGGCGATGCGGCCGCCCTCGAACAATCCGTCGAGCAAGAGGCGCGTGCCGTCGCCGGCGGCGAAGACCTGGGCGCGGTGGCGTGCTGCGCCGCCGCCCGAACTCTGCAGCACAAACTGCAAGGGCAGCCGCTCCACCAGCGCCGGCAGCTGGCCCAAATCGGGCGGCGCTGGCAGGGCGCGCGGCGCCGCCACCTGGCCAGCCGTGGCCACGGTGCCGAAGCCGGCGTCCAGCGACACGGCGCCCACCGCGACGCGGCCTTCAAGCACCTCGGCCAACGTGCGCTCGCCGTCCACGCGGGCGCGGAAGTCGGTGCCGCGCACGCCCAGGTTGGCCACCGGCGTGCGCAGCTGGAAGCGCGGCGCCGCGCCGGTGGCTCGCGCTGGCGGCACGCGGTTTTCGGCGCTGCCGCTGTCCAGGCGCAACTGCGTGTCGACGGCGCCGCTGGCGCCGAGCTTGAGCTGGCGCTCCAGGCGCAAGCGGCTGCCCGGGCCCAGCAGCGTACGTGAACCGTCGCTGAAGCGAATCGACACCGATGACTGCGCGCCGGTCTCGACGAGATCGCCGGTGCGCAGCTCGGTGGCTGCGCGCAGCGCCTCGCGAGCGCCGCCGCGCGTGAAGAAGACCTCGCCGTGCACGTGCAGCACCTCGGCGGGGGCGGCCTCTTCGCGCAGCATCGACACCGGAATGCGCAGCATCGAGCCCGGCTGAAGCCGGCGTGGGTCTTTGATGCCGTTGAGCCGCTGCACAACGCGCCAATCGGCATCCGGCCGCAGCAGCGACGCATGCAGCCCGAGGAGCGTGTCGCGCGGGCTGATGCGGTGCTCCCACATCTCAGCCGCGGGCTGTGCCAGCACGGGTGCGGCCAGCGCCAATGCACAGGCCAGCCAAGGCGCGCGGGCGGGCGTGAAGGCAGTGATGCCCCGTGTGCACCTTGTGCTTGGAGGCAATGTGGCTGTGGGCATGATGGCGCGTCGGGGACTCATGGAAATGGACCGCAGTGACGGTGCCCACCGGGGGCTTGGGGTGAGGTCGGGATGACGCAGCAATGTGCCACGAAAGTCAGCGCTCTTTGACATACGGCCGCCCCAGCGCCGCCGGCGCCACCGACTTGCCGATGAAGCCGGCCAGCAGCACCACCGTCAGCACATAGGGCAGGGCCTGGATGGCCTGCACCGGCACCTCGCCGCCACCGAACACGTAGGGCGGCAATGGCACGCCCTGCAGGCGGATGCTGACCGCGTCGAGAAAGCCGAACAGCAGGCAGGCCCACAACGCACCCACCGGGTGCCACTTGCCGAAGATCAGCGCCGCCAGCGCCATATAGCCGCGGCCGGCCGTCATGTTGGGGATGAAGCTCGGGTTCTGCGCCAGCACCAGGTACGCGCCCGCCAGCGCGCTGAGCACGCCGTTGAGCGCCAGCGCCTGGTAGCGCAGGCCCTTCACGCTGACACCGGCGGCGTCCACCATCGTCGGGTTCTCGCCCGCGGCGCGCAGGCGCAGGCCGAAGCGTGTGCGGTAGAGCAGCCACCACACCAGCGCCACGAGCACCAGCGCGCCATAGACCATCGGGTTGTGACCGAAGAAGGCCAGCGCGAGCGCGCGGCCCACGATTGGCATTTGCGCCATCGCCTCGCCGGCGCCCACGAACCAGGGGCTCAGGCGCACCGATTCGGGCAGCGGCGGCGTCTGCCCGCCCTGCGCAAACCAGGCGATGCCCAGCACCACGGTCAGGCCGGCGGCGGTCATGGTGATGGCCATGCCGAGCACGACCTGGTCGCCGCCGTGGCTGACGCAGGCATAGCCGTGCAACATCGACAGCGCCACGCCCACCGCCACCGCCACGGCCAGCGCCAACACCAGCGAGCCGCTGCTCACGCCCACGGCGGCGGTGGCAAAGGCGGTGAGCAGCATCTTGCCCTCCAAGCCGAGGTCGATGACGCCCGAACGCTCGCACAGCACGCCGGCCAGCGCGCACAGGATGAGCGGCACCGAGACGCGCAGCGTGCTGGCCAGCACGGTGCCCACCAGCACCTCATCCATCGCGGCCCCCGCCGGCCAGCCGGTAGACGCGCGCCAGCGCCGGTGCCGCCACCTGCGCCATGGCGCCGGCAAAGAGCACGATCAGGCCCTGCAGCATGAACACCATGTCGCGGCTGAAACCGTTGATCTCGAAGGCCAGCTCCGAGCCGCCCTGGTACAGCGTGCCGAAGAGCAGCGACGCCAGCACGATGCCCACCGGATGGTTGCGGCCGATCAGGCTGACGGCAATGCCGGCAAAGCCGGCGCCGGCCACGAAGTCGGGCAGCAGCCGGCCATGCACGCCGGCGATCTCGTTCACGCCCACCAGGCCGGCCAGCGCGCCCGACGCCGCCATCGAGATCACCACCAGCCGGCGCGGCCGGATGCCGGCGTAGAGCGAGGCATCAGGCGCAAAACCGACGGCGCGCAAGGCGTAGCCGGGGCGCGACTTCCACAGCGCCAGATAGACCGCGACGGCCGCCGCCAGCGCGATGACGAGCGTGAAGTTGAGCGGCGTGCGCGGCCAGGCGATGCCCAGCAAGGCCAGCAGCTCGTGCATGCCCGGCATGTGCGCCGACGGCCCGAAGGCGCGGCTCTCGGGCGTCATGTTGCCGGGCTCCTTGAGCGTGTTGACGAGCAGGTAGCTCAACAGCGCCGCGGCGATGAAGTTGAACATGATGGTCGTGATGACCGTGTGGCTGCCGCGCCAGGCCTGCAGCGCGCCCGGCACGCCACCCCACAGCGCGCCCAGCAGCGCCGCGCCGGCCACCATCAG
>JANPMR010000183.1:0-3747 GCA_031427055.1 Rubrivivax sp. | reverse complement strand
TTCAGCCCGCCGCGTCGAAGGCCTGCTTGATCCAGCCCTTGAGCGCGGCGTCCAGTTCTTTGGCGCTGCTGATGCGCGTGGTGGCCTGGCACATGCTGCCGGGCGGCTGCAACTTGAGCCGTGCATGCGACGGCAAGTCCTTGGCGTTGAGGCCGATCTCGATGGCGTCCTTGGTGGCCGGCCCAAGCATCGCAAACTGCTTCTTGCGGCGCAGGCTGATGTAGCTCTTCTTGGGCGCCTGCTCGAACGCACCCAGGCCGTGGACGAAGCTCATGACGGCCTCGTGCAGCGGCCGCAGGCCCGCCTTGGGGCCGGTGTAGATGGCATCGAGCGGATCGCCTTCTGCCGCGGCTGGGGCCGCGGCCGCGGCCGGCGCGGCGCCGTCATCCAGCACCGGCAGCGGCTTGCCGTAGAACAGCGCCACGGCGTTGGCGTCGCCATAGCCGAGCTGGAACTGCTCCATCAGCAGCGAGCGCCGCTCGCCGGTCTTGGCCAGGCCGCTTTCGGCCAGCACGGCGTGCAGCTGCGCGATCGTCTTGCCGGTCTTGGTCTGGATGTTGCGTAACTGGGTCAGCGTCGCGGCTTGGGGGTCGGCCATGTCTCGTCTCCTTCAGCGTTTGTGCAGCGAACTGGGTTTTTACTCCACGCGCGTCGTCACCAGGCCAGCGCGCCCTAGCCGCGCGGGCCGAAGCTCTCGAGCACGCCGCCCTTGGGCCGCACCGCGGCATAGGCCAGCCGCAGCTGATCGAGTCGGATGACTGCCATTCGGCGGGTGAATGGGGTGGGCATGGTCGGTGCGCCTGACATCAACCGGCGGACTGCCGGGGTGACACGGTATCCAGCGACAGACCCGGCCGGGCAGACCTAGAATTCCCGACCCCCGCGCACCAAGGCCCCGACATGGACACCCGCACTTCCCCCTACCGGCTGCGCATCAGCCAGGCCCAGGAACTGCTGGCACGCGAGGGCCTGCAGGCCCTGCTCGTGCCCAGCGCCGACCCGCACCTCAGCGAGTACCTGCCGGCGCATTGGCAGGGGCGGCAGTGGCTGTCCGGATTCACCGGCTCGATGGCCACGCTGGTGGTCACGCTGCACCGCGCGGCGCTGTTTGCCGACAGCCGCTACTGGTCGCAGGCCGAGGCCGAACTGGCCGGCACCGGGATCGAGCTCGTCAAGATCCCCACCGGCAGCTCCAGCTTGCACGTCGACTGGCTGGCGCGTGACCTTCCGCGTGGCGCCACGGTGACGGTGGATGGCCAGGTGCTGGGCCTGTCGGCCGCGGCCACGTTGGGTGGTGCATTGGCTGCGGCCGGGGTGCTGCTGCGCACCGACGTCGACCTGCTCAGCGCCCTCTGGCCCGAGCGCCCTGCCCTGCCCGCGCAGCCGGTGTACGAGCACATGGCCCCGCACGCAACGCAGGCGCGCAGCGACAAGCTGGCCGCAGTGCGGCGTGCGATGGCAGAGCACGGCGCCACGCACCACTTTGTATCGACCGTGGACGACGTGGCCTGGATCACCAACCTGCGCGGCAACGACGTCACCTACAACCCGGTCTTTCTGGCGCACCTGCTGCTCGACCTGACGGGCGCCACGCTGTTCGTGGGCGAAGGCAAGGTCGACGCCGCCCTGGCCGCCACGCTGGCCGCCGACGGCATACGTCTGGCCCCCTACGCCCAGGCCGGTGCGGTGCTGGCGGCGTTGCCCGCTGGCGCCACGCTGCTGCTCGACCCCAAGCGCGTCACCTACGGCCTGCGCGCGCAGGTGGCCGGCGGCTGCGCGGTGGTCGAGTCCATCAACCCAAGCACGCTGTTCAAGAGCCGCAAGAACGCCGCCGAGGCCGCCTTCGTGCGCGAGGCGATGGCGCAGGACGGCGCCGCGATGTGCGAGTTCTACGCCGCCTTCGAAGCCTCGCTGACCGCCGGCGAAGTGATGACCGAACTGACCGTCGACGAGCGCCTGAGCGCGGCCCGCGCGCGACGCCCCGGCTACAAGGGCCTGAGCTTCGCCGTCATCGCCGGCTTCAACGCCAACGGCGCCATGCCGCACTACCGCGCCACGCCGGACTCGCACGCCACGATCTCGGGCGACGGCCTGCTGCTCATCGACAGCGGCGGCCAGTACCTGGGCGGCACCACCGACATCACGCGCGTGTGGCCCATCGGCCAGGTCAGCGCGGCGATGAAGCGCGACTACACGCTGGTGCTCAAGGGCACGATGAACCTGTCGCGCGCACGCTTTCCGCGCGGCACGGCCAGCCCCATGCTCGACAGCCTGGCGCGTGCGCCGCTGTGGCAGCACGGCATCGAGTTCGGCCACGGCACCGGCCACGGCGTGGGCTACTTCCTGGCCGTGCACGAAGGGCCGCAGACCATCAGCAAGGCGATCCCCGACGCCCACATGGGCATGGAGCCGGGCATGATCACCAGCATCGAGCCCGGCGTCTACCGCCCCGGCCAATGGGGCGTGCGCATCGAGAACCTGGTGCTCAACGTGCTGGCCACCACGGCCGAATCCACGCCGGAGGGCAACAACTTCGGCGAGTTCCTCGAGTTCGAGACGCTCACGCTGTGCCCCATCGACACGCGCTGCATCGAGCGCAGCCTGTTGCGCGATGACGAGATCGGCTGGCTCAACGCGTATCACGACACGGTGCGCGAGCGGCTGTCACCCTTGGTGAACGGCGCGGCGCTGGCCTGGTTGATCGAGCGCACGCAGCCGGTCTGACGAGCATGCTGGCGTGTTGGCCTTAGGCATCGACCTCGGCGGCACCAAGATCGCGGCCGCGCTGCTGGACGGCGACGGCCGCGCAGTCTGGGAGCATCGTCGGCCCACACCGCAGGGCGATTACGCGGGCACTCTGGCCGCCATCGACGCGGTCGTCGGGTCGGCACGCGCCGCTGCGGGCGGGCGCGATCTGAGCATCGGCATCGGCACGCCCGGCACCACGGCCGCCGGCGGGCTTATGAAGAACTGCAACTCCACCTGCCTCAACGGGCAGCCGCTGCAACGGGATCTGCAGGCGCTGCTGGGGCAGGGCGTGACCTTGGCCAACGACGCCAACTGCCTGGCGCTGTCCGAGGCCACCGACGGCGCCGGGGCCGGTGCCGGCGTGGTCTTCGCGGCCATCCTGGGCACTGGCGCGGGTGCCGGCATCGCCGTCGACGGCCGCGTGCTCGGCGGTCCCAACGGCCTGGCCGGCGAGTGGGGCCACAACCCCCTGCCCTGGGGCTCCGCCGCCGAGGACCCGCCCTGGAGCTGCTACTGCGGGCGGCGCGGCTGCGTCGAGTTGTACGTCAGCGGTAGCGGGCTGGAGCGCGACCACCACCACGCCACCGGGCAGCGCCTGGACGGGCCCGCCATCGCGGCCGGCGCGGCGGCCGGCGACGATGCCTGCCGGGCCACGCTGCGCCGCCATGCACAGCGGCTGGCGCGGGCGCTGGCCGGGGTGATCAACCTCCTCGACCCGGACGTCATCGTGCTGGGCGGCGGGCTCTCAAGCATGGCGCACCTGTACGACGAGGTGCCGCGGTTGTGGGGCCAGTGGGTCTTCGCGGCCGGCGCGCCGGGGCCGGTGCACACGCGGCTGGTGCCCAACGTGCACGGCGATGCGTCGGGCGTGCGCGGTGCGGCGTGGATCGGGCGTGGAAGGGGTCAGGTCTTTACTTTATAGACGTCCCCTCATGCGCCACGCCCACCGCATCATTGCCATCGACATGGGCCGCAATGCCGAGGCCGGGCCGCATGAGG
>JANPMR010000182.1:0-4741 GCA_031427055.1 Rubrivivax sp. | reverse complement strand
AGCGGCGCCAGTTGCTGCACCTGTTCGGGCCGCACACCGTGCGCGGCCAGGCCGCCGGTGATGCCGATTTGCTGCTTCAAGTGCCGCAGCCAGTCGACGAACGCAAAGCCCCCGCCAGAGATGCCGGCCACATGCGCCATCTCGTCAAACTTGCGCGGTTCGGCCTCGAAGTTCCAGGCCAGCACGGTGTCGATCATCAGCGCGTTGGCCAGGCCGTGGTGCATGTCGCAAATGGCGCCCAGCGCGTGCGCGCAGGCGTGCACCGAGCCCAGGTCTTTCTGGAACGCGATGGCGCCCATCATGCTGCTCATCATCATGTCGGATCGCGCGCGCAGGTTGCCCGGCTCGGCCACCGCGGTGGCCAGCGCGCGCGCGCCGATGCGCAGGCCTTCGAGCGCGATGCCGTCGCACAGCGGGTGGTAGGCCGGCGAGAGGTAGCTCTCGATGTTGTGGGTGAGCGCGTCCATGCCGGTGGCGGCCGTGATGTGCGGCGGCAGGCCGTAGGTCAGCGTCGGGTCGGCAAACACCGCCTTGGCCAGGATCTTGGCGCTGAACACGGTGCGCTTGAGGTGGCTGTCGTTCTCTGACACCACCGCGCTGCGCCCGACTTCGCTGCCCGTGCCCGATGTCGTGGGCAGGGCCACGAAGTGCGGCAGCGCATTGACGATGGGGCGCACCTGCGGGTGATCCCACGCGTACTCGAGCACGTCGCCCTCGTGCACGGCCATCAGGCCCACCACCTTGGCCACATCCAGCGCGGCGCCGCCGCCAAAGCCGATGACGGCGTCTGCCCCGTGCGCCTTGAAGACCGCCGCGCCGGCCATCACCTGCGCGCAACTGGGGTTGCCGAAGACGCCATCGAACACCGCCACGTCCAGGCCATCAAGATGGCTGCGGAACTCGGCCGTCACCGGCAGCGCGGCCAGCGCGCGGTCGGTCACGATGAGCGGGCGGCGCAGGCCCTGCTCGCGCAGATGCGCCGCCACGAGTTTGCGCGCGCCAACACCGAAGTGGATGGCGGTGGGAAAGCTGAAACGGGTGATGGTCATGGCGTCACTCCAACGGGCCGCGCGGCTGCGGCCCGGGCGGGTTGTCAGGATGGGCCGCTGCCGAACGAGGCGTACAGCGCAAGCTGATCGTCGAGCGCGCGGATGCGGTCGGCCAGGCGCTTGGCCAGCGCGATCATCAGCTTGGCGGCCACCGCCGGGTGCTCGGCCAGCATCAGGTCGTAGCCCTTGCGCGCCAGGCCCGCGGCCTGCACGGCACTGACCGCAATGCAGGTGGTCGAGCGCGGCAGGCCATCGATGAGGCCCATCTCGCCGATCACGTTGCCCGCGCCCAGCACCGACATGTCCACGGACGGCGCGCCGGCCGACGACGAGGCCTCGACACGCACGTCGCCGCTCAGGATCAGCAGCAGGTAGCCCGTGCTCGACGCATCGCCCTGGCGGAACACGGTGGCGCCGGCCGCGAAGGTGGCCAGGCGCAGGTAGGAGATGACGACGCGCAACTCGGCCTCGCTCATGCCGGCCAGCAGGGTGGGCGTCTGCAGCAGTTCTGCCGCCAAGCGCGCGAGTTCGGGCGTCTCGGCGATCGATCGTGTGCGGGCGGCGGACGCCTGCGCGCCTGGTTCGGTACTCTGCGGATCGGCCATGTCGCTCCCCGTGCGCTTGGGTCGTCAAGCTACGGGCACGAGGCTACCATCGCCGGCCGGCGCGCAAAGCTTGCACGTCCAGCCCCTGCGATTGCAGCGCGGGGGGCACGGCGTCGCCGACCAGCAGCGCGGCACACAACTGGCCGAAGGCCGGGCTGCTCTGGATGCCGTAGCCGCCCAGCGCCGCGGCCCAAAAAAGGCCCTCGGCTGCGCTGTCGAAGCCGCACACCGGCTCGCCGTCGGGCACAAAGCTGCGCAGCCCCGCCCAGGTGCGGCGCGGGCGGCGGATCTGCAGCGTCGTGGCGGCCTCGATGCGGTGAATGCCGAGTGCGATGTCGAGCTCTTCGGCCACCACGTCGTGCGCCGGTACGGGGTCGGCATTGGCCGGCGAGCCCAGCAGCAAACCGGCCTCGGGCTTGAGGTACCAGCTCTCGTCGGCGGCCACCACGGCCGGCCAGTGCGCGCAGTCCACACCGGGCGGCGCGTCGAACACGAAGGCCGAGCGCCGACGCGGCTGCACGCCCAGCGGCGCGGCGCCGGCCAGCGCTGCCACCGCGTCGGCCCAGGCGCCGGCCGCGTTGACGACCTGCCGCGCACGGAAGCTGCGGCCATCGGCGGTCTGCAAGCGCCAGACGCCGCCAGCGCGCTGCAGGGCTTGCACCCGCGCGCCGGTTTCGAGCCGGGCACCGGCGGCGCGGGCGCCGCGCAAATAGCCCTGCAGCAAGGCGTCGACATCGATGTCCGACGAACCGGGGTCGAGCAGCCCCAGCGCGCTGGCCAGCGGCCGCATCACCGGCACGCGCAAACGCACCTCGGCGCCGTCGATCAGCTCGGCCGCGATGCCTTCGGCGATCAGGCCCGCGTGCATGGCGAGCAGGGCCTCGCGATCAGACTCGGCGCCGACGAACAGCGAAGGCCGCGGCGTCAACAGCGGCACGGCCGCGAAGCCGCTCGGCGGTGCGTCAAAAAAGGCGCGGCTGGCGCGGGTCAGGGCGCGCACCTGTGGCGGCCCGTAGGCCGGCGCATACAGCGCCGCCGAGCGGCCGGTGCTGTGATAGCCAGGGGCGTCCTCGCCTTCGAGCAGCAGCACCTTCGATCGCGGCGCGGCGAAGAAGGCCACCGACGCACCGACGATGCCGGCGCCGACGATGGCGATGTCGTACAGGGTCTCGTCCGGGGTCTCGTTCATGCGCCCATGGATACTAGATGACGGGCGAGCACTTGCCGCGCGCCGGGGATGCTGCACATGACGACGCTCAGACACGCGATGGCGGCCACCGCCGCTGCACTCTTCGCCTTCGCCGCCTTGGCCCAGGCGCCGCCTGCCTTCGACCTGCAGGGCCACCGCGGCGCGCGCGGCCTGATGCCCGAGAACACGCTGCCCTCGTTTCGCAAGGCCATCGAACTCGGCGTCGACACGCTGGAGTGCGACATGGCCATCACGCGCGACGGTGTGGTGGTGATCCACCACGACCTGCACCTCAACCCCGACACCACGCGCGGGCCCGACGGCCAGTGGCTGGCGGCGCGGGCCAGCGATTTCAGAGCTCAGCTTTGATGAGCTGCAGCGCTACGACGTGGGCCGGCTCAAGCCCGGCACGGCCTACGCAAAGAGCTACCCCGACCAGCAAGCGGTGGACGGCACGCGCATCCCGCGCCTGTCGGATCTGTTTGATCTGGTGCGCCAGTCGGGCAACACGCGCATCGGTTTCGACTGCGAGACCAAGCTCTCGCCACTGGAGCCCACGGCAACCTTGCCGCCGGAAGAGTTTGCGCGACGCGTGATTGCCGAGATCCGCAAGGGCGGCATGCAGTCGCGCACCATGGTCCAGTCCTTCGACTGGCGCACGCTGCAGGTGGTGCAGAAGGACGCGCCGGAGATCCGCACGATGTACCTGTCGTCGCCGCGCACGCTCGAGGGCGCGCCGGGCGGCGGGCCATCGCCCTGGCTCGCGGGCTTCGACCCCGCACGCCACGGCGGCAGCGTGCCCAAGGCCGTGCATGCCGCCGGTGGCCGCATCTGGGCGCCGAACCAGACCTACCTGACGCCGGCCCTGCGTGCCGAGGCACAGGCGCTCGGCGTCCTCGTCATCCCGTGGACGGTGAACGAACCCGCAATGATGAACAAGCTGCTCGACATGAAGGTCGACGGCATCATCTCCGACCGGCCGGACCTGGTGCAGATCGAGCTGCGCAAGCGCAAGCCGTGAGGGCCACCGCCGTTTGGCGACGGGATCAGATGATCTCGAGGTAGCGCTTCAGCTCCCAGTCGGTTACCGCGTCCTGCCACTGCCGGTGCTCCCATTCGCGGGTGGCGGCGAAGTGCTCGACGAAGGTGTCGCCCAGGAAATCGCGTGCGATCACCGACTGGCGAAAGATGCGCGTCGTCTCGATCAGCGAACGCGGCGCGCGCGGGATGTGTTCTGCGCCCTGGTTGGTGCCGGTGATGGGCGGCGCCGTGAGCTTCAGGCCCTTCTCGACGCCGTGCAGGCCGGCGGCGATGACGGCGGCCATCGCCAGGTACGGGTTGACGTCGGCGCCGGGGCAGCGCGTCTC
Source organism: Rubrivivax sp. (assembly GCA_031427055.1). Lineage (GTDB taxonomy): Bacteria > Pseudomonadota > Gammaproteobacteria > Burkholderiales > Burkholderiaceae_C > Rubrivivax. The sequence continues at coordinate 531 of JANPMR010000182.1, read as the reverse complement.
GAGTCGCGTCGCCTTGGGGCTGCCGGCGATGACGCGAAAACTGGCGGTGCGGTTGTCGATGCCCCAGGTGGGTTTGACCGGCGCCCAGAAGCCATCCACCAGCCGCTTGTAGCTGTTGACGGTGGGCCAGAACATCGGCGCGAACTCCATCAGGCAGGCCACCTGGCCGGCGAGATAGCTCTCGAACAACGGGCTCATCGAGCGGCTGCTCTTGGCGTCGTAGAACAGATTCGTCTTGCCGTCGGACAGCGACTGATGGATGTGCCCCGAGCAACCCGGGTACTGCGCGCTCCACTTGGCCATGAAGCTGGGCATGATGCCGAAGCGTTTGCCGATCTCCTTGGCGCCGGTCTTGAACAGGATGGCGCGGTCGGCTTGCTCGAGCGCGCTGCCGAAGGCGATCGCGACCTCGTAGACGCCGGGGCCGGTCTCGGTGTGCAGGCCTTCGATGGGCACGCCAAAGGCCGCCATCTCGTCCATCAGCGCGTTGAAAAAGCCGCGCTTGTCGGCCATGCGCAGCAGCGAATAGCC
>JANPMR010000181.1:0-5537 GCA_031427055.1 Rubrivivax sp. | reverse complement strand
GGCGTCGCGCCGTTTCTACGTCTTCGCGCTCGTGCTCTACCCGCAAGACTTCATCTACCTCACCGGGCTGCTGATCGTGGCGGCCTACTCGCTGTTTTTGTTCACCACCGTGGCCGGGCGGCTGTGGTGCGGCTTTGCCTGCCCGCAAACCGTCTACACCGAGATTTTCATGTGGGTCGAGCGCAAGTTCGAGGGCGACCGCATGCGCCGCCAAAAGCTCGACGCCGCGCCCTGGAGCGCCGAGAAGCTGCTGCGCAAGGGCGGCAAGCAAGCGGTCTGGATCGCCATTGGCCTGTGGACCGGGCTGAGCTTCGTGGGCTACTTTACGCCCATTCGCGCGCTCGGCGCCTCGCTGCTGTCGTTCGGGCTCGGTCCCTGGGAGACCTTCTGGATCCTGTTCTACGGCCTGGCCACCTATGGCAACGCGGGCTGGATGCGCGAGCAGGTCTGCAAGTACATGTGCCCGTACGCGCGCTTCCAGAGCGCGATGTTCGACCGCGACACGCTCGTCATCGGCTACGACGCCGAGCGCGGCGAGCCGCGTGGCACGCGGGGCCGGTCCATCGACCACAAGGCCGCCGGCCTGGGTGACTGCATCGACTGCGGCCTGTGCGTGCAGGTCTGCCCCACCGGCATCGACATCCGTCAGGGCCTGCAGTACGAATGCATCGGCTGCGCCGCCTGCGTCGACGTCTGCGATGGCGTGATGGACAAGATGCGCTACCCGTTGGGCCTGATCCGTTACGACACGCAGGACGGCATGGACAAGCACCTTGACCGCGCCACCGAACTGCGGCGCGTGTTTCGCCCGCGCGTCATCGTCTACAGCGCGATCCTGGTCCTCATCTGCGCCGCGCTGCTGACGAGCCTGCTGATGCGCTCGCCGTTCCGGGTCGACGTGGTGCGCGATCGCGGCGTGCTCTCGCGCGTGGTCGACGACGGCTGGGTCGAGAACGTCTACCGCCTGCAGTTGATGAACGCCAGCGAGCGCGACCAGCGCTACCGCATCAGCGCCCGCGGGCTGCCGGGGCTGGCCGCCGACATCAAGGCCGATGTGGCCGTCGAGCCCGCGCAGGCGCGTTGGGTGCCGCTGTCGCTGCGTGTGCCGCCCGAGGCCGCGGCTACCGCTGGCGCGGGCAGCCATGCCATCGAGTTCATCGTTGATCGCGTGCCGTCGAGCGCTGACGACACCCCGAGATCACAGGTCGAGAAGTCGACCTTCATCGTGCCGCGCTGAGCCCTGCACCCCACCGGAGATCCGCCATGACACCTGCCGAACCCGCCGACCCCACCGTCCCCTGGTACCGCCTGCCGATTGTCTGGATGGTCATCGGCGGCCCGGCCGCCGTGGTGGTGGCCAGCTTCGCCACGCTGGCGCTGGCCATCCTCAACCCCGACCCCGTGCTGCAGACCTCGCAGCAGGCTTCTGGCGCGATGTCGCCAGCGGTGCAGGCCCGCAACCACGCCGCGACGCCGTCGCGCTGAGGGCAGGGGCCAGCGATGCAAGCCTCGATGCGCCGCCTGGTCAGCGTCGCCTGGCCGGCGTTCCTGGGTGCGTCGGTGCTCGAGATCGCGGTGTTTGCGCTCGTCGATCCGGCGAGTCTGCATCTGCTCAGCGGCGAGGCGGTGGCGCTGTCGGCCACGGCCATCTACTCGTTGGCTTTCTTCGTCTTCTGGGCGGTCATGGCGGCCACCTGCTACCTCGCGCTGTCGCTGTCGCGCAGCGCCGAGGACGTCAACGCAGAGGCGAAACGCTGGCGCTGAAGGCCAGGCTCAGCAAGCGCTGCCGTTGACCAGCGCCTGCAGCGCGTCGGCGTCGAGCACGCGGATCTGCCGCTGCTTGACCTCGAGCAGGCCGTCGTCCTGGAACTTCGAGAACGCGCGGCTCACGGTTTCGAGCTTGAGCCCCAGGTAGCTGCCGATCTCTTCGCGCGTCATGCGCAGCACCAGCGAGCTGGCCGAAAAACCCCGCGTGCGCAGCCGCTGCGTCAGATTGAGCAGGAAGGCCGCCAGCCGCTCTTCGGCGCGCATGCTGCCCAGCAGCAACATCACGCCATGGTCACGCACGATCTCGCGGCTCATGATCTTGTGAAACTGGTGCTGCAGGTCGGTCAACTCGCGCGACAGGTCTTCGAGCTGCTGAAAGGGAATCACGCAGACTTGCGAGTCCTCTAGCGCGATGGCGTCGCAGGTATGGCGGTCGGTGGCGATGCCGTCCAGGCCGAGCAATTCGCCCGCCATCTGGAAACCCGTGACCTGGTCGCGCCCATCTTCCGAGCTCACGTTGGTCTTGAAGAATCCGGTGCGCACCGCGTACAGGGCCGTGAACGGCGCGCCAGAGCGAAAGAGTGCGTCGCCGCGGCTCAGCGTGCGGCGCGTGGACACGAGCTCGTCAAGCCGAACGAGCTGGTCGTTGGACATGCCCATCGGCAGGCACAGCTCGCGCAGATTGCAGGTGGAACACGCCAGCTTGAAGGAGTCGAGTCGGATCGGCGGTGATGGCGCCTGCATGGATCACCTCGGTTGCATTTGCGCCAAGTATCGCGCAAGCGCCGCCTTGAGAATTGTCAAGCTGCGCCGGCGCCGCTTTGGCAGAGTCCACGCATGAGCAGCAGCCCGGTCATCGTCCCGCCCGCAGCGGCACCCCTGTCGGAGGCGCAGTTGCGTCGCCTGGACGTGCAGGGGCCACGCTACACCTCCTATCCGACAGCCGATCGCTTCGTCGAGGCCTTCGGCGCCGCCGAGTACCGCCAGGCCCTGCGCCAGCGCGCGTCTGGCGCCACCGTGGGTGGCGCGTCGCCACTGTCGATCTACGTGCACGTGCCGTTTTGTGAATCGCTGTGCTACTACTGCGCCTGCAACAAGATCATCACCAAGCACAAGAGCCGCGGCGCGGCCTACCTTGAGTTGCTGGCCAGAGAGGTCGAGCTGCACGCAGCCGAACTGGGCCGTGGCCAGCCGGTGTCGCAATTGCACCTGGGCGGCGGCACGCCCACGTTTTTGTCCGACGACGAGCTGGCGCAGATGATGGCCACGTTGCGCGGCAGTTTCCGGCTGCTGGCCGACGCCGAGGTCTCGATCGAGGTCGACCCGCGCACCGCCTCGGCCGAGCGGCTGCGCCGGCTGCGCGAGATGGGCTTCAACCGCATCAGCTTCGGCGTGCAAGATTTTGATGCCGATGTGCAGGTGGCGGTGCACCGCGTCCAGCCCTTCGAGATGGTGCGCGACCTGATGGCCGAGTCCCGACGGTTGGGCTTCGAGTCGATCAACGTCGACCTCATCTACGGCCTGCCCAAGCAGACGCCAGTCTCGTTCGCGCGCACCATTGCGCAGGTGTCCGAACTGCGGCCCAGCCGCATCGCGCTCTACGCCTACGCCCACCTGCCGCAGCGCTTCAAGCCGCAGCGGCGCATCGACGACGCCGCATTGCCCAGCGCCGAGCAACGCGTGCAGATGCTGGGCGGCGCGCTGGCCAACTTCATTGGCGTGGGCTACGTCTACATCGGCATGGATCACTTTGCGCTGCCCAACGACGCCCTGGCCGTGGCCAAGCGGCAGGGTCGGTTGCACCGCAACTTCCAGGGCTACACGACGCAGCCGGACTGCGATCTCATCAGCCTGGGCGTGTCGGCCATTGGCCGCATCGGAGCCACCTACAGCCAAAACGCCAAAACGCTGGCCGAGTACGAGGACGCGATCAACCAGGGCGAGTTTCCTATCGTGCGCGGCCTGGCCCTGACGCGTGACGACATCGTGCGCCGCGCCATCATCATGGCGCTGATGTGCCAGGGGCGGGTCGATTACGAGTCGATCGATCTGGCCTACCTGGTGGACATGCGCAAGGACTTTGCGATCGACATCGAGCGCCTGCGCCCGCTGGCCGAGATGGGCCTGGTGGAGGTGGGCGAGCAGGACATCCAGGTCACCACCACGGGCTGGTTCTTCGTGCGCGGCGTGGCCATGGTGTTCGATCGCCACCTGCAGGCCGACAAGGTTCGCGAGCGCTTCTCGCGCATCATCTAGGCGTGGACAGCGCCCTCATCGCCAGCGCCGCCCTGCTGGGGTTGGCCGGTACGCCGCATTGCGCGGCGATGTGCGGTGCGCCCTGCGCGGCCTTGGTGGGGCGGGGCGGGGCGCGGTCGCAGGCGGCTTTTCACGTCGCGCGCGTGGCCGGGTACGCAACGGGTGGCGCGGTGGCTGCGGGCAGTGTCGGCGCGCTGCTGATGCTGTCGAATCTGAGCCCGGCGCTGCGGCCGATCTGGGCGCTGCTGCATGCGGCCGCGTTGGCGCTGGGCGCATGGCTGCTGTGGACCGGCCGCCAGCCGGACTGGCTGGCGCGTGTCGGCCGACGGCCGGTGCCCGCAGCGGGCAGTTGGCAGCCCGTCACGGGTCCGCTGAGGGCGGCGGCCGGCGGCGGGCTCTGGGTGGCCTGGCCCTGCGGCTTGCTGCAGTCGGCACTGCTCGTGGCCTCGATGGGCAGCGGCGCCCCGGCCGGCGCGGCGGCCATGGGTGCCTTTGCGATCGCGTCGTCGGCCGGTCTTGTGGCGGCGCCGTGGGCCGGGCGGCACCTTCTGGGTGGTGTCGGCGGCGTGGGGGCGATCACGCGCGAACGGCTGGCGGTGCGCGCGGCCGGGGCGCTGCTGCTGGCCGGCTCGGGCTTCGCGCTCGGGCATGGCGTCTGGCAGCAGGTGGCGGCCTACTGCGCAACGCTCTGATCGCTACCTCAGTCGGTGTGTGCAAGGCACCGGCTTGTCAGTCGCCTGACAGCACCCGTGAACTAGAATCTTTGGCTTCGCAACACGGATGCCAGCGGCGCCAAGCCCGGCAGGTGGAGACCGCTACATGTACCAGCACATCAAGGTGCCCGCCGAGGGGCAGAAGATCACCGTCAACGCTGATTTTTCGCTCACGGTGCCCGATCAGCCGATCATCCCGTACATCGAAGGCGACGGCACCGGTCTGGACATCACGCCGGTGATGCTGAAGGTGGTGGACGCGGCGGTAGCCAAGAGCTACGGCGGCAAGCGCAAGATCCACTGGATGGAGGTCTACGCCGGCGAGAAGTCGACCAAGATCTACGGCCCCGACGTCTGGCTGCCCGAAGAAACCTTGCATGCCGTGCGCGACTACGTGGTGTCCATCAAGGGCCCGCTGACGACGCCGGTGGGCGGCGGCATCCGCAGCCTGAACGTGGCGCTGCGCCAAGAGCTCGACCTCTACGTCTGCCTGCGCCCCATCCAATACTTCAAGGGCGTGCCCAGCCCCGTCAAAGAGCCCGAGAAGACCAACATGGTCATCTTCCGCGAGAACTCCGAAGACATCTACGCTGGCATCGAATTCGAGGCCGAGTCCGACAAGGCCAAGAAGGTCATCAAGTTCCTGACCGAGGAAATGGGCGTCAAGAAGATCCGCTTCTCCAATACTTCCGGCATCGGCATCAAGCCTGTTTCCAGCGAAGGAACCGAGCGCCTGGTGCGTAAAGCCATCCAGTACACGATTGACAATGACAAGTCCAGCATGACCATCGTGCACAAGGG
>JANPMR010000180.1:0-9663 GCA_031427055.1 Rubrivivax sp. | reverse complement strand
ATCGGCAAGGCCGCGGCGGCCGGCGCGGCGCCGCCTTCCGGTGCGGCCGGGGCGGGCACCGGGCGCGCGGGGTCGCGCGGCTGGCTCTGGCCGTAGACACGCCCTTGCGGCCCGACGGCGCGCGCCAGCAACTCGCTCGTGTAGCCGCCGCCCGCGCTGACGTCCAGCGCCACCATGCCGGGATGGATGCCCATGAAGGCCAGTAGCTGCTCGGGCTTGCGGCGCTGGTCGTTGACACGGTCTGCGGCGCTGCGGTCGGCGCTGGCCACGATCTGCGCAATGCGCTCGGCCGATACGGTGGCTCGCGCCGCCGGTGTGGCCGCCGGCGGTGCTGATGCACAGCCCGCCAGCGCGCCCAGTGCGCCGGCCAGAAGGGCGGCGCGCAGGCCAGCTCGAAGGGACATCGTCATCGTTTTCTCCTGTTGAAATTCAGCGTCAAGCCGCGGCGACCTCGTCGGTCCAGACCGTGACGCGCTGCAGCGTATTGGGCCCGAAGGTGCTGGCCAGCGCCACATCGCAGGCATCACGGCCGCGCGCCACCCGCACGCGGCCGATGCGCGGCGTGTTGTTGCGGGCGTCGAAGGTGTGCCAGCGGTCGCCCAGCCAGACCTCGAACCAGGCCGCGAAGTCCATCGGTCCATAGGGCGGCATGGTGCCCATGTCGCCCAGATAGCCGGTGCAGTAGCGCGCCGGGATGTTCATGCAGCGGCACAGCGCAATGTGATGAGGTGATCGGGCCGCCGCGCAGCTCTATCCGCGTGTGATGCGCAAGCCGGCGTCGATCAGCAGCACCTCGCCGGTGGTCTTGGCGGCGCCGGCACCCAGCCACCAGATGGCATCGGCCACGTCGTCCGGCGCGATCACGGCGTCGAGTGCGGCAGTGTCGCGGTAGCTTTGCATGCCCTCGGCATAGCGTTCCTCGCCCATGCCCTTGAGCAGCCAGGGCGACTCGACAAAGCCCGGCGCCACCGCGTTGACGCGGATCTCGGGCCCGAGCGCGCGCGCCAAGCCCACGGTCATCGCGTTGAGCGCACCCTTGCTGGCCATGTAGGCGATCGACGAACCGCGGCCCATCATCGAGGCCACCGACGACACATTCACCACACCCGCGCCCGGATGGCACCGCAGCAGGGGCGCAAAGGCGCGCGTGAGCTGGAAGGCGCCGATGACGTTGACATCGTAGATGCGATGAAAGTCCTCGGCCTGCAGTCCGTCGAGGTTCTTCAGGCCCACGAACTTGGTGGTGCCGGCGTTGTTGACCAGCACATCAGCGCGCCCGAACGCGGCCTCAACCTCGGCGGACAGGCGGCGGCAATCTGCATCCTGCGCCACGTCGCCCTGCACCACGAGTACCTGCGCGCCCAGCGCGCGGCACTCGTCGGCCACAGCCTGTGCCGGTGCTGGATCGCGCGAGAAGTTGACGACGACATCCCAGCCCTCGCGCGCAAAGCGGCGAACCGTGGCGGCGCCGATGCCCGAGGACGATCCGCTCACCACACACACCTTGCGCTGCGACATCTGGCCTCTCCACTGCCCGGCCGCCCGGCGGCTGGAACAGGCCCATTGGATCACGCGAGGGAGAGGTCCGAAAACGGCCAGTCTGCGCCGGGCCGCCACCTATCATGGCCGCATGGTCCTCGACGCCGACTCTGCCTACCTTGCCATGACGGCGCGCGATGCGCGCTTTGACGGCCGGCTCTTCATTGGTGTCACCAGCACCGGCGTCTACTGCCGCCCGGTGTGCCGCGTGCGCACACCGCGGCGCGAGAACTGCCGCTTCTTCGACACCCGCGCGCAGGCTGAAGCCGCGGCCTTCCGCCCCTGCATGAAGTGCCGGCCCGAGATCGCGCCCGGCTTGTCGCACACCGATTCGTCGCGCGCGCTGGCCGACAGCGCCGCGCGCATGATCGAGCATGCGGTGCACGAGGGCCTGCCCGCGCGACTGCCAGCGTTCGCCGCGCGGCTGGGCGTGACCGACCGCCATCTGCGGCGCATCTTCCTTGCCGCGCATGGCGTGTCGCCGCACGACTACCTGACGACGCAGCGCCTGCTGCTGGCCAAGCAGCTGTTGACCGACACCGCGCAACCCGTCACGCAGGTGGCGCTGGCCAGCGGCTTCGAGAGCCTGCGCCGCTTCAACGCCGCCTTTGTGCAGCACTACCGCTTCAACCCGACGCAACTGCGCCGTGAGCGGGCCACGCCGCGTGCAGCGCCGACGCGCGACGCGCAAGTCGGCACGCCGCTGCGACTGGCCTATCGACCGCCCTTTGACATCGAAGCTCTGCTCGACTTCTTTGCCCAGCGCGAGATGCGTGGCGTCGAACAGATCGAGGGCCTGTGCCTGCGGCGCACGGTGGGCTGGCTGCACCGCGGGCAGCGCATCACGGGTTGGTTCGAGGCGCGCTTCAAGCCCGAGCAGCACCAGGTGCATGTCCTGGCGTCGCCCAGCCTGGCGCCGGTGCTGGGCGCCGTGCTGCAGCGCGTGCGGCATCTGCTGGACCTTGACGCCGACCCGGCGCGCATCGACCCCGTGCTGGCGCTGCTGCCGGTGCCGTTGCGGCCGGGCACACGACTGCCGGGCACGGTGGACGGCTTTGAGCTGGCCACGCGCGTCATCCTCGGGCAGCAGGTCACGGTCAAGGCCGCGCGCACGCTGGTGCAGCGGCTGGTCAACCGCTTTGGCGAACCGGTGAGCACGCCGTTTGCAGCGCTGACGCATGTGTTTCCCAGCGCCGAGGCGATTGCCGGCGCCGACGCCGCAACCATCGGCAAGCTCGGCATCGTGCGCCAGCGCGTGCGCGCCATGCAGGCCGTGGCCGCGGCCGTGGTCGACGGCAGCCTGCAATTGCACCGCGGCGCGCCGCTCGAGGCCACGCTGGACGCGCTGCGGGCCTTGCCCGGCATCGGCGACTGGACGACGCAGCTCGTCGCGATGCGCGCCCTGGCCTGGCCCGACGCCTGGCCGGCGGCCGACATCGGCCTGATGAATGCGCTGGGCGCGAACGCGACGCCGGGACGGGACCGCATTCGCGACGCCAAGCAGATCACCACCCTGGCCGAGGCCTGGCGGCCCTGGCGCGCCTATGCCGTGATGCGGCTGTGGCACCACCTGGAGCATCCATGACCTCGACCCCCGACGTGATCGCGCAGGGCCGCATCGACACCCCGCTCGGGCCGCTCACGCTGTGGGCCACCGAGCGCGGCCTGGCCGCGGTGCTGTTTGACGCCCAGAAGCACCACCCCGGCGCGGCTGACGCACCGATGGCGATGAGCCATCCCCACATCGCCCTGGCGGCGCGCGAACTGGGCGAGTACTTCGCCGGCACGCGCCGTGAGTTCGCGGTGCCGATCGACCCACATGGCACGCCGTTTCAGCAAGATGTGTGGCGCGCCCTGCGCGCCATCGCCTGCGGCCGGCTCAGCAGCTATGGCGAGGTGGCGCGCCAGATCGGCCGGCCCGCGGCCGTGCGCGCGGTGGGTGCGGCGGTGGGGCGCAATCCGCTGACCATCATCGTGCCCTGCCACCGCGTGGTGGGCCGCGACGGCTCGCTCACCGGCTTTGCCGCGGGCCTGCCGCGCAAGCGTGCGCTGCTGGCGCTGGAAGGTTCGCTGAGCGCGGAACTGGCCTGACTCCGTGACGCGGCGCGACCTGACGGAACTCTTCGCGCTGGGCGCACTGTGGGGCGCGGCCTTCATGTTCATGCGCGTCGGCGTGGTCGCCTTCGGCCCGGCGCCACTGGTCTTTGTTCGCGTCGCGGGCGCCTGCCTGCTCTTGCTGCCTTTGCTGGCCTGGCGCGGCGAGTTCGCGTCCCTGCGCCAACACTGGCGCGCCATCGCCGTCATGGGCATCGTCAACTCCGCCCTGCCCTTCGCGCTCTTCATGGTGGCGGCGCTGGCGTTGTCGGCCGGGCTGATGGCCATCCTCAACGCCACGGCCCCGATCTGGGCGGCCCTGTTGGCACGCTTGTGGCTGGGCGAGCGGCTGAATCGCAGCCGCACGCTCGGCCTGGCGCTGGGCGTGGCCGGCGTGCTCGCGCTGATGTGGGACAAGGCCGACTGGCACGCCGGCGACCAAGGCATCAGCGCCGCCGCCGCCATGGCGGCCTGCGTGCTCGCGGCTGTGCTCTATGGCCTGGCCGCCAACTTGTCGCGCCGCCACCTCACGGGTGTGCCGCCGATGGCCGTGGCGGCCGGCAGCCAGCTCAGCGCGACCTTGGTGATGTTGCCCGCAGCGCTGTGGGCCTGGCCTGCTGTGCCGCCAGACGGCGCCGCCTGGGCCGCAGCCGCGGTGCTGGCTTTCGCCTGCACGGGACTGGCCTCCGTGCTGTTCTTCCGCCTCATCGCGCACGCTGGCGCCACGAATGCGATCTCGGTGACCTTCTTGATCCCCGGCTTCGCGATGCTCTGGGGCTGGGTCTTCCTGGGCGAGGTGCCCGGCCCGGGCATGCTCGCTGGCTGCGGCGTGATCTTGCTGGGCATCGCGTTGGCGACTGGCCTGCTCAGGCTTCCCGGCAAGCCGTGAGTGGCGCGGTCAAAAGTTGTGCATGCAGCGTCGCGAGCGGGTCGAGGTGAGGTCGAGAAGCGCAGCCGTACACCCGTACGGCGATGCACTGAGCCCGGACACAAGCAGTCCTGAGGACTGCTTGTGCCTGGCGAAGGACCGGGCCTCTGGCCTGGGCCACAGGCGTCAGATTGGCCCGCGCAGCAGCTGCATGCGCAGCTTTTAGCGGAACTTCGCCTGCGGCACCGTGCGCAGTTCTGTGGGCAGACTGCCCAGGTAGGCCGCCATGGCCTTGAGCTCGTCGCGCTTGAACTGCTTGACCTGCCCAGCCATGATGGCGTTGCCGCGGCCGACCTGCGGGTTGCCTTCGGTGGCATAGGCGTTGAGGGCCACGTACAGGTAGTCACCGTGCTGGCCGGCCAGCTTGGGATACGCCGGGTCGATCGGCTTGCTGTAGTTGGCGCCGTGGCACGAGGCGCAGGCGCCCTTGGCCAGCAGCGCAGCCACTGCGGCCGGCGGCTGCGGCGCGGCATCGGACACCGCCTTGGCCGTGGCCGAACCGCTGGCCTCGTAGTAGGCGCCGAGATCGGCCATGTCCTGGTCCGTCAGGCTGGCGGCGATACTGCGCATCGTGGGATGCTTGCGCTCGCCCTTCTTGTAGGCGACGAGCGAGCTGACGATGAACTTGGCGCCCTGGCCCGAAATCATCGGCACCTTGTGGACCTGCGGAAAGCTGGCCTGGTAGCCCTTGATGCCGTGGCAGCCGATGCACATCGCGGCCTTCTTTTCGCCAGCGGCGGCGTCCTGGGCGCGGGCCGCAGAAACAGCACCGGCGGTCATCACCAGGGTGGCCAGCAGGAGGGGGAACGCTTTGCTCATTTTGGCAGGGGGTTTCAGTCTTTGGAGGCAGCGCGCGCAGCAGGGCCGGTGCGCCGGCAGGGCAGCCGCGATTATAGGGTCGGCCTATATACTGACCCGAGACCTTTGCTGCGCCGCGCGCCACCCCCACCGATGATGAAATTTCAGGGTTCCGACCAGTACGTTGCCACGCAGGATCTGATGCTCGCGGTCAACGCCGCCGTCACGCTCAAGCGCCCCTTGCTGGTCAAGGGCGAGCCCGGAACCGGCAAGACCATGCTGGCCGAAGAAGTGGCCCGTGCGCTCGACATGCCGCTGCTGCAGTGGCACATCAAGAGCACCACCAAGGCCCAGCAGGGCCTTTACGAGTACGACGCGGTGAGCCGCCTGCGCGACAGCCAGCTTGCGGGCATCGAAGGTGGCGACAAGGTCAAGAACATCCACAACTACATCGTCCGCGGCGTGCTGTGGCAGGCCTTCACGGCCGAGCAGCCGGTGGCGCTGCTGATCGACGAGATCGACAAGGCCGACATCGAGTTTCCGAACGACCTGCTGCGCGAAATCGACCGCATGGAGTTCTACGTCTACGAGACGCGAGAGCTGGTGCGCGCCGTGCACCGGCCGGTGGTCTTCATCACCAGCAACAACGAAAAAGAGCTGCCGGACGCCTTCTTGCGCCGCTGCTTCTTCCACTACATCAAGTTCCCCGACGCCGACACCATGCGCGCCATCGTCGACGTGCACTTCCCCGACCTCAAGCGCGAGCTGCTGGCCACGGCGATGAAGACGTTTTACGACATCCGCAACCTGCCGGGCCTGAAGAAGAAGCCCAGCACCAGCGAGCTGCTCGACTGGCTCAAGCTGCTGGTGGCCGAGGACATCCCGCTCGAGGCCCTGCACAGCAAGGACGACAAGGTCGCGGTGCCGCCGCTGGTGGGCGCACTGCTCAAGAACGAACAGGACGTGACGCTGTTCGAGAAGCTCGTCTTCATGCAAAGGCACAACCGCTGAATGGGCTGGCCTGACGCGGTGACGCTGGCCGGGCCGCAGGCGCGGCTCGAACCGCTGTCGATGGCGCATCACGACGCGCTGTGCGAGGCCACGCGCGATGGCGAGCTGTGGAAGCTCTGGTACACCGCCGTGCCTTCGCCCGAGGGCATGGCTGCTGAAATCACACGCCGGCTCGAGTTGCAGGCCCGCGGCTCGATGCTGCCGTTTACCAGCTTCGACGATGGCGGCCGTGTCGTCGGCATGACGACCTGCATGAACATCGACGCGGCCCACCGCCGCGTCGAGATCGGCAGCACCTGGACCGCCGCACGCATGCAGCGCAGTGCCTTCAACACGCAGTGCAAGCGCTTGCTGCTGGGCCATGCCTTCGAGGCGCTGGACTGCATCGCGGTCGAATTTCGCACGCACCGCCTCAACACCCAAAGCCGACGCGCCATCGAGCGCCTGGGCGCGCAGCTCGACGGCATGCTGCGCGCGCACCAGCGCAGCCCCGACGGCTCGCTGCGCGACACCGCCGTCTACAGCATCACCGCCGCCGAGTGGCCTGCCATCCGCGCCCATCTCGACTGGCAACTCGTCAAGCCGCGCTGAGCGCGCGCACGCTCTCAAGGACACGCCATGACCCGCAAGAAGAACATCACGGTCGAAGACCTCTGGGCGCTCGAGCGCATCGGCACGCCCAGCCTGTCACCCGACGGCGCACAGGCCGTGGCCTCGGTGACGCGCTACTCGATGGAGGACAACAAATCAGCCTCGTCGCTGTGGCTGCTGTCCACGCTGGGCGGCGCGCCGCGCCAGTTGACGCAGTGCGGCGACAAGGACGGCGCGCCGCGCTGGAGCCCTCACCGTGGCAATGGCGGCGACCTCATCGCCTTCACCGCCCGGCGCGAGCAGGGCGGCAAGAAGGACGACGAGACCCAGCTCTACCTGATCGCGCCCGACGGCGGCGAAGCGCGGCGCGCGGCCGAGGTCGCCACCGGTGTCGACGCGTTTCGCTGGTGCCCGGACGGCCGGCGCGTCGTCTTCGTCTCCTGGGTGCGGCCGGGGCTCAAGGGCAGCAAGGCGCAAGCCGCGGCGCACAAGGCCTTCAAGGAGCGCAAGGAGAGCGGCTACGCCACCAGCGAATCGCAGTACCGCTACTGGGATCACAACCTGCCGATGGAGCGCGTGCCGCACCTGCATCTGCTTGACACCACCAGCGGCAAGCAGCGCGATCTGTTCGAAGGCAGCGGCTACGAGCTGACCCGCGCCGACCCCGGTACGTCCAGCTTCGACATCAGCCCTGACGGCAAACGCCTTGTGTTCGCCTTCGACCCCAACCCGGAGAAGCGCCCCGACGGCCGCTTTGCGCTGGCCGAGCTGGACCTGAAAACCGGCAAGACCGTGGTCATCTTGCGCGACGCCGAGTGGGACTTTGGCGCACCGCGCTACAGCCCTGGCGGCGACCGCATCGCCTGCCTGGCCAGCCACCAGCAGATCAAGCACACCATGCCCTCGCAACTGGCGGTGTGGGAGCGCGAGACCGGCGCCTGGGATCTGCACAGTGCCGAGTGGGATCACGAACCCCACGCGCCGCTGCAGTGGGAAGACGACGGCCAGGCGCTGCTCTTCACGGCCGAGCAGAAGGGCCGCACGCACCTGTGGCGTTTCGACCTACCCGACCGCCGCGCCGAGATTGTGGTTGCCGGCGGCTGGGTGAGCGGCTTCGACAAGGCGGCCGGCACCGTGGTGACGCTGGCCGACAGCGCCATGCACCCGGCGCGGTTGCACGCGCACCTGGCGGGCGAAGCACCGCGGCGGCTGGAGAGCTTCAACGACGCCCTCCTTGATCGGCTGGCGCTGGGCCGTGTCGAAGAGGTGTGGGTCAAGGGCGCGCTCGATGACGAGGTGCAGATGTGGCTCGTCTACCCACCCGGTTTCGATGCGAAGAAGAAGTACCCGGTGCTGCACAACATCCACGGCGGCCCGCACACCGGCCCGGGCGACAACTGGCACTACCGCTGGAACACGCAGCTCTTTGCCGCACAGGGCCACGTCGTGGCCAGCGTCAATTACCACGGCTCCTCAGGCTTCGGCTACGCCTTCCTCGACAGCATCACCCACCGCTGGGGCGAGCTGGAGTTGCAGGACGTGGAGGCCGGCACCGACTGGCTGCTGAAGAAGCGCTGGGTTGATGGCAAACGCATCTTCGCTGCGGGCGGCAGCTATGGCGGCTTCATGGTGGCCTGGATGAACGGCCATGTGGCGCCGGGGCGCTACCAGGCCTACATCTGCCACGCCGGCTGCTTTGACTGGGTGGGCATGTTCGCCGACGACGCCTGGAGCTGGCATGCCCAGGAGCTGGGCGGCTGGTACTGGGACCACATGGACCGGGTGCATGCGCAAAGCCCGCACGCCTTTGCCGGCAACATGGCCACGCCCACGTTGGTGATCCACGGTGCCCTGGACTACCGCGTGCCCGATGCGCAGGGTCTGGCGTACTACAACACGCTCAAGGCGCGCGGCGTCGATGCGCGCTTGCTGTGGTACCCGGACGAGAACCACTGGATCCTCAAGCCGCGCAACTCGCGCCTGTGGTTTGGCGAGTTCTTCGGCTGGCTCAAACGCCACGACACCGCCCGGACGTCCAAGCCCGTCAAGGCGCCCAAGCCCGACTGACACCGAATGCCGCGGGGCCCCAGCGGCCGCCAGCACGGCCACCGGCGATCAGCCCTTCGCGGGCTTCTTGGGCGCCTTCTTGGCGGCCCTCTTCTGGGCCGACTTGGCGGCGCTCTTCTCTTTCGCCGCCTTGCCCTTGCGCTCGTCGTTGAGCTGCTTTTCAGTCTTGGCCTGGGCCGCGGTGGGCACCATGGCAAGCGGTGCAAGCAGGAACGCGGCTGCCACGAGGGCGACCCAGAGCTTCTTCTGCATTGACAGTTCTCCACCGTGCCGAACGCGTCGACATGGCGCGCTGCAGCCCGCGGATTCTGCCGCAGCCGCCTGGCCGCCCCGATGCACCCGCCAGACTGCGGCGACAATGGCCCCACGCGTCCAAAGACCTGCCGGCCCCAACCGATGCTGATCGACTTCTTCTACACACTGCGTTCGGCCAAGCTCCAGGTGTCGGTCAAGGAGTTCCTGACCCTGCTCGAGGCGCTGCAGGCCGGCGTCATCGGCCCCTCGGTCGACGACTTCTACTACCTGGCCCGCACCTCGCTGGTCAAGGACGAGGCCCACTTCGACAAGTTCGACCGCGCCTTTGCCGCCTACTTCAAGGGCGTCGAGCTGCTCACCGACTTCACCCAGGAAGTGCC
>JANPMR010000179.1:0-1794 GCA_031427055.1 Rubrivivax sp. | reverse complement strand
GCCTTGAACATGCGCACCGCCTCGGTCTCGTTGAAGGCGTAGGCCTGCAGCACGCCCTGCGTGAACCAGCGCTGCGCCTCGGGTGAGCGCGTGGTGACGGGCGATTGCAATTCGCCGAAGCCGGGCAGGGCCGGTGCGCGTGCGGCCATGTCGGGCTGCAAGGGCGCAAGCGCACAGGCTGCCAGCAGCGACACAGTGGCGGCGCTCAAGGCGCTGCGGGTCAAGGATGGGCGCATCGGCATGCTCTGAAGCTCCAGGGTCAGCCGCTTTTACGGTGACTGACGCCGCGCGTCAATTGGCGGCGGCATCGGCATCGGCATCGGCCCGTACCGCTGCGCGCGGCAGAATCGCCGCCATGAAATCCATTCGCCTGCGCGACGGCAAAGAACGCTCGCTGCTGCGCCGCCACCCCTGGGTGTTCGAGGGCAGCATCGCGCGCGGCAAGGCCGACCCCGGCGAGACGGTGCGCGTCGAAGCCGCCGACGGCAGCTTCCTGGCCTGGGGCGCCTACAGCCCGAGCTCGATGATCCGCGTGCGCGCCTGGAGCTTCATCGAGGCCGAGCGCATCGACGCCGCCTTCCTGGCCCGGCGCATCGAACGCGCGGTGGCGCTGCGCTCGCGCCTGCCCATCGCCAGCAGCGGCATGCGCCTGGTGCACGGCGAGGCCGACGGCCTGCCGGGGCTGATCGTCGACCGTTACGGCGAGGTGCTGTGCGCGCAGTTTCTCTCGGCGGGCACCGAGCGCTGGAAGGACGTGATCGCCGATGCGCTGCTGGCCGCCACGGGCTTGCAGCGGCTGTACGAACGCTCTGACGCCAGCGTGCGTGGCCTTGAAGGCCTGTCGGCGCAGACCGGTTGGCTGCGCCTTGCGCCGGGTGATGGCGGCGCCACCGAGTGCGAGATCACCGAGCACGACTGGCGGCTCACGCTGGACGTGGCCAGCGGCCACAAGACCGGCTTCTACCTCGACCAGCGCGACAACCGCGCCGGCTTCGCGCGCTGGGTGCGGCAGTTCGGCCTGCAGCGGGTGCTCAACGGCTACTGCTACACGGGCGGCTTCACGGTGGCGGCGCTTGCGGGCGGCGCAGCGCATGTCACCAGCATCGACTCGTCGGCGCCGGCCATCGAACGCGTGCAGGCGCAGGTGGTGCTCAATGGCTTCGACGCGGCGCGCAGCGTCGGGCTCGACGCCGACGTCAACCAGTTCCTGCGCGACAGCCTGCAGGCCGGCCGGCGCTTCGACGCCATCGTGCTCGACCCGCCCAAGTTCGCGCCCACGGCCGCGCACGCCGAGCGCGCGGCGCGCGCCTACAAGGACATCAACCGCCTGGCATTGATGCTGCTGGAGCCGGGTGGCCTGCTGCTGACCTTCAGCTGCAGCGGCGGCATCAGCGCCGATCTGTTCCACAAGATCGTGGCCGGCGCCGCCGCCGACGCGGGCGTGGACGGCGCCATCTTGCAGCGCCTGGAAGGCGCCTGCGACCACCCCACGACGCTGGTGTTTCCGGAGGGCGAATACCTCAAGGGGCTGGCGGTGCTGCAGCAGTAGCGCGTGCCGGGGCATCGCCACCGGCGGCGTCACCCCGCGAAGGAGGGGGCACTCTGGCCGGCGTGACTTGTGCACGGCCGCTAGGAGCCTGTCGGGCTTGGGGTCGGGCCCGCGCCGGGGCGAGTTGCGGTGCCAGTCTAGGCGCCGGTGAGGCGTGTGGCCGGGCCACACAACGAACCGGCAACGACGAATGCCCACCAAAGGCTACTTCGTCAAAGGCAAATTCGTCGCTGAAGGCAGCGAGC
>JANPMR010000178.1:0-4948 GCA_031427055.1 Rubrivivax sp. | reverse complement strand
CGGCTGCGTGCAGGCCGCGGCGCGCCCAGCAGGCTGCGGCAACGCGCCTCGTGCTGGGCAATCTCGGCCAGCGTGATCTCGATGTCCTCGCGCTGCTGCTCGAGCAGGCGACGGTGCTCGCCCAGCACGGCCATGAAGGCGCCGAGCTGCTGCGCGGTGTCGGACGGCGAGTCGTACATGTCCACCAGTTGCTTGATCTCTTGCAAGCTCAGGCCCAGGCGCTTGCCGCGCAGCGTGAGCTTCAGGCGCGTGCGGTCGCGCTGGGTGTAGATGCGGTTGCGCCCCACGCGCCCCGGCGCCAGCAGGCCCACGTCCTCGTAGAAGCGGATGGCGCGCGCGGTGATGTCGAACTCGGCCGCCAGCTCGGTGATCGTGAAGCTGCGCTGGGCTGCGCGTGCTGGAGTGGGCATGGTTAGACTGCGCCGGCCGTTGACGTTGACGTAAACGTAAATATAGAGCCATGGCCAACCCGCACGAGAGCGCCCTGCACTACCCCCTGGGCGACACCCTGCCCGCACCCGGTACCACCCTCGAGCTGGCCCCCGGCGTGCGCTGGCTGCGCATGGGGCTGCCCTTCGCGCTGGACCACATCAACCTGTGGCTGCTGCGGGACGAGCAAGACGGTGTGCAGGGCTGGACGATCATCGACTGCGGCATCGCCGACGACGCCACGCGCGCGCTGTGGGAGGCCATCTTCGAGCACGAGTTGCAAGGCCTGCCCGTGCTGCGCGTCATCGTCACCCATATGCACCCGGATCACATCGGGCTGGCGCACTGGCTGACCGAACGCTGGTCGACGGTTGATCGTGAATGCCGCCTTTGGATCAGCGCCACCGACTGGAGCGCCGCGCGCATGGCCAGCCACGCCGACACCGCCTTCGGTGGCGTTGGGGCGGCGACCTTCTTTGCCCTGCACGGCCTGCTCGACCCGGCCTCGCTGGCCAAGGTGCGAGCGCGCAGCAACTACTACGCCGGTATGGTGCCGCAAGTGCCGCGGCGCTATCGGCGCCTGATGGACGGCATGCAGATCACCATCGGCGGCCGGCGCTGGACCTGCATCGCCGGCTACGGCCATGCGCCCGAGCACATCTCGCTGCACCAGCCCGAAGCCGGCTTGCTGATTGCCGGCGACATGGTGCTGCCGCGCATCTCGACCAACGTGATGGTGGTCGACATCGAGCCCGAGGGCGACCCGCTGCCGCTGTACCTGGACTCGATCGCCGCGCTGCGCGCGCTGCCCGCCGATACGCTGGTGCTGCCCTCTCACGGCAAGCCCTTCACCGGCCTGCACGAGCGCATCGGCCAGCTCATTGCGCACCACGACGAACGCTTTGTCGAGGTGCTGCAAGCCTGCGCCGAGGCGCCGTGCAGCGCGGCCGATCTGCTGCCGGTGTTGTTCAAGCGCAAGCTCGACTTGCACCAGACCACGTTTGCGATGGGCGAGTCCATCGCCCACTTGCATGCGCTGGCCGGACGTGGGCAACTGCGGTCGGCGCCGGGTGCCGACGGCGTGCTGCGTTACGTCACCGTCTGAGGGTCGCAGCTACAACTGCAGCTTGCCGGCAAAGACCACCGGCCCCGTGGGCACGCCCGTGGGCGAGCCGCCGGGCGGCTCGACACTGACCGCCAGCGCCGCCGTACCGCCCTTGACCAGGGTGGCCGGCAGCTGATCGCGGCGCAGCACGGTGACGCCGTTGGCCGCGATCAGGCCCAGCGAGCGCGGGTTGCCCTGCGGCGGCACCGACCACAGCTCGAGCACGCGGTCGCTGCCCAGGCTGACCGGCGCCAGCGTGCGCGTCACCAGCGCGCCGCCATCGCGGTTGAGGCTGGCGACGATGAAGCCCGGCGCGGCGCCGGGCGGGGTGTCTGCGGCACCCGTGCTCTCGAGCACCACCACCAGCGGCGGCTGCGCCGGTGGCGGGCTGGCCAGCATCACGCCCAGGCCGACGACCCCCGCCAGCGCAGTGCCGCTGAGCGCACGCCACAGGCCCAGCCGCTGCCACCAGGGCTGCGCCGCCGGTGCCGGCCACAGCCGCTGCTGGATACCGCGCCAGACGCGTGCCGGCGGGGCCTGCGGGGGCAGCGCGGTCGTCAGTGGCATCAGCCGCGACTGCCAGTCGGCCACGGCGCGCTGCAGCGCCGGGTGGCCGGGCAGCAGCGCCTCGAAACGGGCGCGGGCACGGCCGCGCAGGGTGCCGGCCACATACTGGGCGGCCAATGCATCGGCAAGCGAGGGGCGGGCGTAGTCCATGCTCAGGTCGGGCTCGAAGTGTGGCGTGAAAGCTCACGCGAAGCGCTGTGCAAATGGTCCTGCGCGGCGGCCCGGTCCAGGCAGCCCTTGAGGGTGGCCAGCGCGCGCCGCACCCAGCTCTTGACCGTGCCCAACGGTTCGTGCAGGTGCGCGGCGACTTCGGCATGCGACAGGCCGTCAAAGAAGGCCAGTGCGACGCTCTGGCGCTGTGATGGCGGCAGGCGCCCCATGCATTGCGCCAGTTCGCGCCGCTCGCTGGCCAGGTCCAGCAGGTCCAGCGGCCCCGGGCTGGCGCTTGGCAGCGCGTCGCCCGGGTCGGGGCCGTCATCGTCGGCCGCGCTCAGGCTCTCGGTGCGCGGCTGGGTCTGCTGGCGGCGCAGGCTGTCGATGGCGCGGTTGCGCGCGATATGCGTCAGCCAGGTCAACGGCTGGCTGCGCGCCGCGTCGAAGCCGGCCGCTGACTTCCAGACCGAGACGTAGATCTCCTGCAGCAGGTCTTCGGCCTGCGCGCGATCACGCTGGATGCGCAGGACGACGGCGAACAGGTGCGCGCTGCTGAGCTCGTAGAGCCTGGCAAACGCCGCGCGGTCACCCAGGCCGGATCGGCCGAGCAACTGCCCGAGTTCGCGGCTGCGGGCGGTCCAGTGGCTGTCGTCTTCTGCGGTCATGCGGCCATCCTGCGCGTCTTGGGCTTCCTGGGCAACTGTACGCACACCACAAGCAGACTCAATCCCGCCAACGCCAGCGTGCCGGGTTCGGCCACGCTGAACACCAACAGGCCGGCCTCGGTGTAGTTGTCGAAAGTGCCGGCGGGATCGAAGTCGACAAACGCCAAGCCATAGCCGCTGGCGCCCGCAAACGCACCGCTGCCGCCCAGGATGGCGTAGTCGACGCTGAACTGCCCGCCAGCGAGCAGGATGTCCAGATCGGCGTAGCTGCCCGACAACTCGCCGAAGAGCGTCGATGCCAGGTCAGTGGTGGTGAACTCGAAGCTGCCGCTGATCGTCTGCGTCGTGGCGTCGAGCTGGAACAGCACCACCGACACCAGCGCCAGTGGCGATGGCACGGCCGGGAAGGGCGATTGATCGATGCTGCCCGTCCAGCCGCCGCTGCCGGCCGATGCGTCGAAGACCGAGACGTTGCCGACGCCCTCGAAGGGCACGAAGAGCGCAATGGCGTCGGCGTGCGCCGCGACCGGCAGCAAGAACACGGCCGCGGCGAGCAGCCGGCGTGCAATGGACAGGGCGTGGTTCATGGGGCGCGCTCCAGAAATGCGGTTGAGGATGTGGGGCTCTACGCAGCACATGCCCGATCGGATGCAAGCCCGAGCGCCGCACAGGGTTGCATCCGTTTCGCTGATCGCAGCGTAAAGCCTCCTGCCGGCAGATGCCGCCACCAACCCAGGAGATCACTTCATGCGCACCCCACGTTTCCGCGCGGCCCCGCTTGCCGCCGCCGTCCTGCTGGCCCTGACGGGGCTGGCCCAAGCCTCCAGCCACCGCGAGGCCCCGTTCATCACCACCAGTCCCAAGGTCGATGGCACCGACTTCTACATGTTCAGCAGCTACGAGGCCGACCGCGCCGGCTACGTGACCCTCATCGCCAACTACCAGCCGCTGCAAGACGCCTACGGCGGCCCCAACTACTTCGCGATGGACCCCAACGCGCTGTACGAGATCCACATCGACAACAACGGTGACGCCAAGGAAGACCTGAGCTTCCAGTTCCGCTTCAACAACACGCTCAACAGCGGCGGCGCCGGCCAGACGCTGCCCATCGGCGGCAAGAACGTGGCCATTCCGCTGATCCAGTTCGGCCCCGTGGCCAACGTCAAGGACGCCAACCTCAACGTCGCCGAGACCTACAGCGTGACCGTGGTGCGCGGCGACCGCCGCACCGGCACGGCCTCGAGCCTGACCAACGCCGTCGGTGGCAGCAGCACCTTCGACAAGCCGGTCGACAACATCGGCGTGAAGACCATCCCCGACTACCCGGGCTACGCCGCCAAGCACATCTACAGTGTCAACCTGCCCGGCTGCGCGATGCCGGCCAAGCTGTTCGTGGGCCAGCGGCAGGACGCGTTTGCGGTCAACCTGGGCACCATCTTCGACCTCGTCAACGCACC
This sequence comes from Rubrivivax sp., assembly GCA_031427055.1. Taxonomy (GTDB): domain Bacteria; phylum Pseudomonadota; class Gammaproteobacteria; order Burkholderiales; family Burkholderiaceae_C; genus Rubrivivax. Next base: position 572 of record JANPMR010000178.1, on the reverse strand, counting down.
GGTCGCCGTCATCACCAACCCGGCCCTGATCAACGCCGTGCCCAACACCATCGGCGACAAGAACGTCACCCCGCTGGCGCTCGAGGTGCACAAGAGCTGCCTGACCAACGGCGACGACGTCATCGGCGGTTGGACGACAGCCAGCCTGCGCCAGTCGCGCCTGCTCAACCCGGGCCCGCCGTCGGGTCACCACGCGTCCGAGAAGCCGGGCGGCGCCTGGGTTCAGGTGTCGCGCCTGGGCATGCCCCTGGTCAACGAAGTGGTCATCGGCCTGAAGGACAAGGACAAGTTCAACGCCTCGTCACCCAAGGGCGACGGCCAGTTCATCGACTACGTGACCAACCCGACGCTGCCCGCGCTGCTCGAGATCGCACTGGCGCTGCCCAACACCGCGCCGACCAACTTCCCGCGCAACGACCTCGTCACCACCTTCCTCACGGGTATTGCCGGCGTCAACAAGCCGGCCAACGTGGTCGGCTCGGAGATGCTGCGCCTGAACACCGCCATCCCGGCCGTGCCCTTCGCGATGCAAAACCGCCTGGGCATCGTCGGCAACATCCTGGCCGGCGGCA
>JANPMR010000177.1:0-7164 GCA_031427055.1 Rubrivivax sp. | reverse complement strand
ACTTTTTTTTCAAAACCTTGTCAAGCACTTGGCCTTTCTGCTTTCTTCGATTTGGGTGTCGTGCCGCTTGGCCGCTTCACTTCGTTCGTCTTCAGCAGAGCCTATGACTATAGCATGGCTCTTTGTGGCCGCGCAAGTTGTAGTCTTGTCCAACGAGGTATGAGCCTAGAGCCAGGCGCGGCATTCCAGCGAGGAGTGAGCCTGGCGGCTAGCTGAGATCGTCGGTTTGGGGGGCTGGCAGGCAGCGCGCCGGCGTTGCGGGTCGATCATCGAATCGATGGTGATCGACATGAATGAAGCCCAGGTGCGCACACTGGAGCAGGTGCGTCAGGTCTTGGCGGGTACGCAGGCCATGGAGTTCCAGGCGACGGCCGATGACGCGGGCCGCTATGCGTGGATCGAATCTGTGCTGCGTCGCTTTGAGTACCGACGCTTGGGCCGAGGTGATCGCGGGCCAGTGCTGGCGTACCTGCAGCGCCTGAGCGGCTACAGCCGGGCACAGATCACACGGCTGGTCTCGCGCTGGATTGGCGGCAAGGCACTGGTCAAGAACTACGGCACGCCGCGGCATGCCTTTGCGCGCCGCTACACGCCCCTGGACGTGGCGTTGTTGGTTGAGGTCGACCGCGCCATGGGCACGCTGTCGGGCCCGGCCACGGCGTGCGTGCTGCGCCGTCAACGTGACGTCTTTGGCGATGAACGTTTCGAGCGACTGGGATCGATCTCGGTGGGCCACCTGTACAACCTGCGCCACAGCGGGGGCTACCGCAACCAGCGCGTCGTACTCACCAAGACCCAGCCCACCAAGGCCAGCACGATCGGCGTGCGCAAGGCACCCGCACCCGAGGGCCGCCCGGGCTTCATCCGCATCGACAGCGTCCACCAAGGCGACCTCGATGGCGTCAAGGGGCTGTACCACATCAACGCGGTGGACTGCGTCACGCAGTGGCAGGTGGTGGCCAGCGTGCAGACGATCTCCGAGGCACACTTGCTCAGCGTCATCGAGCAGATGCTGGCGCAGTTCCCATTCGCGATCCGCGGCTTTCACGCCGACAACGGCAGCGAGTACGTCAACCACCGGGTCGCCCAGATGCTGGACAAACTGCGCATCGAATTCACGCGCAGCCGCCCACGGCACAGCAACGACAACGGCCTGGCCGAGACCAAGAACGGCGCCGTGGTGCGCAAGGAGTTCGGCTACGAGCACATCCATCGCCGCCACGCCGCACGCTTCGACACCTACTGCCGCGAGTACCTCAACCCGTTCCTGAACTACCACCGGCCGTGCCTGTTTGCCACCGAGCTGGCCGACCCGAAGAAGCCCGGGCGCATCAAGCGCGTGTACCGGCCCAAGGACGCGATGACGCCGCTGGACAAACTGGCCAGCCTGCCCGATGCGGCGAGCTTCTTGCGGCCCGGCGTCACGCTGATCGAGCTGCAGCAGCTAGCCAAAGCACTGACGGATGTGCAGGCCGCAGAGGAGCTCAATGAGGCCCGCCAAGCGCTGTTCAGAAGGGCAGCCACACGCACGGGCTGAGGCGGCCAGCGCCACTCTGGCGGGCAGGGCTGTGGACATGTGGACGATGCGCTCACGCGCACCGGCGCAGCCCGTGGACAACGCTGCGCGTTGCCCACCGCCCGCGCCTTCGCCCACATGCCCACAGCCCTCGACCAAGGTTGAACAAGCCCGAAATCCCGGGCCCCAATACACTGGCCGGATCTACAACGGATCGACTCGCTTCGCGTCGTCGATCTCAGGGCGCTCCAGGCTCATACCTGGATTGGAAAAGACTGTCGAAGATGCCATCCGAGTTTCCTGAAACTCAGCACCGTTGTGGATCGAGATCAGGAACTCTGAAGTTAGTCTTCTCTGAAGCTTCGCTTTCGATCTCGACCTGGAGCACAGCCCGAACAGCGGTGGCGAGCTGAAGATCATCGCAGCGATCCTGGAAGCGCCGGTGATCGAGAAGATCCTCACGCACTTGGGCCTGCAAGGCCGTGCACCGCCTCGGGCGCCGGCTCGCGGCCAGGCGCTGCAAGCGGCCTGACGATTCCGATTCATCACCGTTCAGGTGGCCCGCAGTGCAGGGCTACGGGGATCGGCTGCGCGCGAGGGCTTTCGGGACCGATGGATGTGGCGCGGCGCCAAGGGCTAACCCGTAGATGACGCCAGGAAAGACGCCTTTCGACCGGGCTGTCCACGCCCAACAGACTTCGGCCTGCATCCAAAGGCAGGTTCAAGCGCTTCGGGCGCTGTGTTCCGCCCCGGTTCTGCCGTGTTCGGGGTGCCGTCGGGGAGAAAAAAGGGCGTTTGAAAAGCCTATCCTCCGAACCTGAGCAGCGCCTTGTTGAAGGCGTGGTCGTCGTTGAACTGGACGGCGCCGTGCAAGGTGATGACCTGGGCATGGGCGCTGCCGACAAAGGGCGCTGCCGCGCCGACAGCGAGAGCACCGATGAACTGCCTGCGTTCGAGCATGAAGGTTCTCCTTGTTCGGGCCCCGAGATTGAGCCGCGCTCGGGCCGCGCGCATTCGGGACAGACCTTAGACCGGCAGGCGCAGGCCCTGCGCCGGCGCAGCCAGCGCGAGCCCTCGGCGCCCGCACTCGGTGCGGCCGCCGTTCGACGGCCCTGGATCGGTCCGGGCTGGGCCTTGCTCACCCCGGACGCCACATGCCCGGCCGGCCCATGCGCGTTAGTCGGTCTTGGATGTGGCTGAGTTCTGTTGATCGTTGACGGCGCCGCCACGAATCGTCATTCTGGGGTCTCGCTCACGGGTCATCCCTGGTTGCCCGGCCGCCTCGCACTCGCTGGGTTTTACTTCCCGGGCAGGCGGCGCTTCGGGCTCTTGCGGCACCACCAGCGCGCGCAGCTTGGCCTTGGGTGCCAGCACACCATGGGTCGCGCAGCGGGGGTGCGCTCGCTTCGCGAAGCGGAGTTGGGCGCACACCAAACGGATCAAGTGCAGTCGCGGGCATGGCACCAACGCTGCCCCGCGCTGCGCGCCGCGCTCAGGACCCGATCACCTGGGCGCCGGCAGGCGTGCCCAACATCTGGCGCACCTGCTGCGCCAGCGAGCCGAAGATCCGGCCCGCCAGGCTGGGTTGCTCGGGGCCGAAGACGATGCGGTCGCAGCCGTGCACCTGCGCGACGTCCACGATGGTCTTGGCGCTGCGCCCCACCCGCACGGTGCTGGTGTAGGGCACGCCGGCGGCGTCGAGCAGGCTCTGCGCCAATTGCAGGTCTTCGGCGCCCGCGCTCTCCTGCAGCTCACGCAACTCGTGGCCGTGGAAGAACATCGCAACGTGGCCCGAGACATGAGGCTGTACCCGCAGCAAGCGCACGGTGGCGGATTCTTCACGGCACAGGCGCACCACCTGCTCGACGGCGGCACGCGTGCGGGCCGGCTGGGCGGGGTCGATGGGAACCAGGATGTGTCTCATGGGCAGACCTTCAGGCGGCGCTCTGGCCGGCGGTTTCGAGCGGCTGGCGGCCGATCAGCCACTTGCCGATCGTGACCACGGCGAGGGCACCGAAGGCCGGCACAAGCGTGTGCAGTGCATGCTGGTTGGCCGCCCAGCCGGCGATGGCCGGATCGCCCATCGCCATCTCGCCCGCCACCCAGCCCAGCAGCGCGGCGCCGAGGGTGATGATGATCGGGAAGCGCCCCATCAGCTTCAGGATCAAGGTGCTGCCGAAGATGATGAGCGGGATGCTGATCACCAGGCCGAGCACCAGCAGCGGCACGTTGCCCTTGGCCGCGGCGGCCACGCCGATGACGTTGTCCAGGCTCATCACCAGGTCGGCCACGACGATGGTCTTGATGGCCGCGGCCAGGCCCGAGTGGCCCTGCAGGTGCGCTTCGCCGTCCTCGCTCTTCAGCAGTCCGATGCCGATCCACAGCAGCAGCGCCGCGCCCACCAGCTTGAGGTAGGGTAGGGTCAACAGGTAGACGGCAAAGAAGGTCAGCACCACACGCAGCACGATGGCGCCGAGGCTGCCGAACAGGATGGCCTTCTTCTGCTGCGCCGGCGGCAGCGAACGCGAGGCCAGGGCGATGACGACCGCGTTGTCGCCGCTGAGCACGATGTTGATGAGAATGATCTGCGACAGCGCGATCCAGAACTCCGAACTGGACAAGAACGACATGGGCGTACCTCGAAATGGACGCGAAACCGAGGTGGTTCCGATGTCCCCGAGGCTAGGGACCAGCGCTGTCACCTTGCTGCCGCTGCGCTGTCAGCTGCGTGACGGCAAGCTGTCAACAAGCTGTCAGGCGGCCTGAGGGGTTCAGCTGGGCAGCAAGGGAAAGAACACGCTGAAGGTGTTGCCGATGCCGTCGCTGTCTTCTTCCAGCGTGATGCGCGCGCCGTGCAGCGTGGCGATCTCGCTGACGATGGCCAGGCCGAGGCCGCTGCCGTCTTCCTGCGTGCCCAGCAGGCGGTGAAAGCGTTCGAAGATGCGTTGACGCTCCTGCACCGGGATGCCGGGGCCGTCGTCGCTGATGGCCAGTTGGCACTGGCCGTGGCCGGCCGGGCGGGCACGCACGGTGACGCTGCCACCGGTCCGGCTGTAGCGGATGGCGTTGTCGATCAGGTTGTTGATGAGCTCACGCAAACGGTCGCGGTCGGCTCCGATCACCAGCGCGTGCTCGACACCTTCGAAGCCGAGGTCGATGTTGCGCTTGAGGGCCTCGGGCACCCATTCCATGCTCACCTCCAGCGCGTAGGTGTTGAGGTCCAGCGGCTGCAATTGCATTGAGCCCAGCGCACCGGGTTCATTGCGTGCCAGCGACAACAACTGCCGCACCAGCCGCGACAGCCGGTCGGCGCTGATGTACAGCTGGGCCAGCGAGTGGCGCACGCGCTCGAGCTCGCTTTCGCGCAGCGCCAGTTCGATCTGCGCCTTCAGGCCGCTGACCGGCGTCTTCAGCTGGTGCGCGGCATCGGCGACGAAACGGTTCTGGAATTCGAAGGTGTGGCCCAGGCGCGCCATCAGTTGATTGACCTCGTCCACGAGTGGCCGCACTTCGCCCGGCACGTCGTGCACGTCGATCGGGCTCAGATCCAGATGCGAGCGGTCGGACACCGCACGGCGCAGCCGCTGCAGCGGCGCCAGCCCGCGCGAGACGCCGAACCAGACCACGGCCGTGGCCATCACGATCAGCAGCACCTGCGGCAGCACCACGTTGGCCACCATTTCCCAGGCAAAGCGGCTGCGTTTGCCCAGGGTCTCGGCCACCTGCACCAGCACGGCGGCAGTGCCGGTGCCCACTGGCATCCAGGCCAGCATCATGCGCACCGGCTTGCCCTGCGCTGCCGCGCCATAGAAGTGCGGCTTGGCGGCCTGCGCCAGCGGCGGCGGCGGCGGCAGGCCCACATCGCCGCCCAGTACCGTGCCGTCGGTGGCGAAGACGCGGTAGAAGACCAGGTCCTCCTGGTCCAGCAGCAGGATGTTGCTCGCGGCCTCCGAGAGCTCCAGCCGCGGCCGCGTGCCTTCGAAACGCACGTGCAGCGCGATCTCGCGTCCGATCTCGTGCAGTGCGCGGTCGAAGGCCAAGTTGGAGAAGCGCACCGAGTTCCAGTAGGCGACGCCGGTGTCCAGCACCAGCAGCACGGCCAGCGGCCCCAGCAGCCAGGCCAGCAACTTGGATTGCAGCCGCGGCTCAGGCCTGCGCATCGCTGCGATCCATCAGGTAGCCCATGCCGCGCACGGTGCGGATCTCGCAGCCGAAGGGTTCCAGCTTCTTGCGCAGCCGGTAGACGTTGACCTCGATGGCGTTGTCGGCCACCTCGTCGCCCCAGCCGTAGAGGTGGTTGACCAGCTGCTCCTTGCTGACGACGCGCCCGGCACGCATCAGCAGCAGTTCCAGCACCGCCAGCTCGCGCGGCGACAGTTCCAGCGCCCGCTTGTCGTAGAACACGCGCCGGCCCACGGTGTCGAAGCGCAGCAGCCCATGTTCGAGGTAGGGCGTGGAGTTGGTGCCGCGGCGCAGCAGCGCGCGCACGCGGGCTTCCAGCTCGGGCAGGTCGAAGGGTTTGGCCAAGTAGTCGTCGGCACCCAGGTCGAGGCCGCGGACACGGTCTTCCAGCGCGTCCAGTGCGGTCAGCATCAGCACCGGCAGCGTGGACTTGCGCCCGCGCAGTCGCCGCAACACATCCAGTCCACTGAGCCCGGGCAGGCCGATGTCCAGCACGGCCAGGTCGTAGATGCCGAGGGCGAGCGCGTTGTCGGCGTCTTCACCGGTGGCGACGATGTCCACGGCGTGGGCCGACTGCACCAGCGCTCGCGAGAGCGCGTCGGCCAGCACCTTGTCGTCTTCGACGAGCAGTATCCGCATGGGTTGGCCAGCCGCAGGTCTCTTGTTGTGCAGTGATGCGTCTCGGGCGAGGCATCGTAACCGTACTGCCCTTGGCGGCCGAGCGCCGACGGTGCAGGCAAGCCGTTGACGCCACCCACTTGCTGAGCCAGGGTGCCGACGGTCGCTTCACCCTGCTGCACGTCGCTCGAAGCGGGCATCCACGCGCAAGTGCCAGCGCCCGGCGGGCTCAGATTGTGCAAGTTCTTCGGGCGTGCCCGAGCGAGGTGCCGCTTCGATTTACAGTGCCGCGTTGGGCCACCCGGGCCTTCCGCTGGGCGCGGCGGCCGCGGGCTGGCAGCTCGATGTGGAAGGCGCGCTGAGGCACGCCGCCACCGCAGCCGCGCTGGGGCGCAGCCTGGACGGGCTGTGGCGAGAGGTCTTCGCGCGGCCGGCAGCGGACGCAGCCGTCGACGTCGATGAAGACCTCTACGGCGGCTTCATCGGCCAAGAGGACCGGCGTGCGTTGCAGAAGCTGCGCGCGCTGGCGCCGGCCCAGCTCGCCACGCGCCGGTCGGCGTTGCAGGACGCGCGGCTCGACGAGCTGCTGTTTCGCTACCGCGCGCGCAACTTTGCCGACACGCTGAGCGACGACGAGCGCGCACGCTGGCAGCAGCATTGCGCCGAGCGCTTGCACAGCGGCGCCGGTGGCGCGCTCACGCTGGCCACGTACTTCGAACGCATCGACACGCTGGCCGAAGCCGCGGTCGAGGCCGACGACGCGCGCGCCCAGGGCCTGCTCGAAGCGCTGGTCGACTACGGCGAGGGCATTGCGCCCGAGCTCGCCTGACGCGCTGCCACCGGGAGCC
>JANPMR010000176.1:0-7061 GCA_031427055.1 Rubrivivax sp. | reverse complement strand
GCCGGCAAGCCCTTGTTGGCCAGCTACGTGGCGTTTCGCAGCGGGCACGCGCTCAACAACAAGTTGCTGCGCAAGCTGCTGGCCGACGCGTCGGCCTTTGACGTCGTCACCTTCGAGGACGAAGCTGATGCGCCGCAGGGCTTTGCCGAACTGGCGCCCGCCTGGTGAGGACGCGGCCATGATGGTCTTTCGCCTTGTCTTCGGCCTGCTGCTGGTGTCTGGCCTGCTGTGCTTTGCGATGTACATCGGCACCGCGCAAGCGCAGTGGCGCCAACGCGGCATCGTGATCGTCAAGTGGACGGTGCTGGCGGCTTTTGGCTTCTTCGCGGTGCTGATCCTGGAGCGGCTGGCGCTCATGCTGTAGCGCCTGGCGCTCGTGTCGCCCCTGGCCCTCAGCGGCCCTGACCCTGGCCCTGAGCCTTGCCGCGCTCGGCCACCTGAACCTTGATCTCCACGGCCTGCGCGCCGCGCTGCACGCCCAGCGTGGCCGTGCTGTCGGGCGGCAGGGCGGCCACGGCCGCGAACAGCTCACCCGTGCTGCGCACCGGTTTGCCCGCGATGGCCACCACCACGTCGCCGGGGCGCAAGCCACCGCGCGCCGCGGGGCCGTCCTGCAGCACGCCGGTGATGAGCACACCCGTCTTCACGGGCAGGTTCAGGTTTTCCACGAGTTCGGGCGTCAGGTCGCGCGGCTCCACGCCCAGCCAGCCGCGGCGCACCTTGCCGTCGCGTACCAGCGCCTCCATCACCTGGCGCGCGGTGTCCACCGGCACCGCGAAGCCGATGCCCAGGCTGCCGCCGGTGCGCGAGAAGATGGCGGTGTTGATGCCCACCAGCGCGCCCTGCGCGTCCACCAAGGCACCGCCCGAGTTGCCGGGGTTGATGGCGGCGTCGGTCTGGATGAAGTTCTGGAAGCGCGAGTTGCCGGCCTGGTTGCGGTCAAGCGCGCTGACGATGCCGGCCGTCACCGTTTGGCCGACGTTGAAGGGGTTGCCGATGGCCAGCACGGCGTCGCCCACCTGCAGCGCGCGCACGTCGCCCAGCGCGATGACGGGCAGGGCGTCGAGCTCGATCTTGAGCACGGCGATGTCGGTCTCGGCGTCGCTGCCCACGACCCGGGCGCGCGTCTGGCGGCCATCGGCCAGCTGCACCTCGATCTCGGTGGCGTCTTCAACGACGTGGTGGTTGGTGAGCAGGTAGCCCTCGGGCGAGACGATCACGCCCGAGCCCAGGCCCACCTGCTGCTGCGGCGCGCCGTCGCCGAAGAAGAACTTGAAGCGCGGGTCGTCGGCGTGCGGGCTGCGCCGCGTCATCTTGGTGGCCGTGATGCTGACCACTGCCGGCGCCGCGCGCTGCGCGGCCAGCGCAAATCCACTGCTCGCGCTGCTGGCGCTGCCGGCCGGCAGGGTGGGCGCGGCCTGCCGCAGCGTGGGCACCGGCAGCACCGTGCCGGTGACGCCGGCACGGCCGCCGGGCAGCCACTGCGGCTTGAGCGTCAGCACCACGAACAGAGCCGCCACCGCGATGGTGACGGCCTGCGAGAAGACGAGCCAGGTTCTACGCCACATCACGAGGGAGGCAGAATCGGCGCATGGCCGATCAACGAGAAATCGACTCCAGTGCGCGCGACTTGCGGCCGCCGGAGAGCTGCAAGGATTATGGGCGCAAGCCTCTGCAAGGCGCCCCGGCATGAAGCCTCTGGTTGTGACCCTGGGCGACGCTGCCGGCATCGGGCCGGAGATCATCGTGCGCGCCTTCGAGCGCGGCGCGCTGCGTGATGCGGTGGTGATCGGCGACCCGGGCGTGCTGCGCCGCGCCGGCGCCGTGATGACGGCCGTGATCGACTCGCCGCTCGACCTACCGCAGGTGCCCGCTGGCTGCCTGCCCGTGTGCATGCCGCCGGGCCTGCCGCCCGATCTGGCGCAGTTGCCGCTGGGGCAGGTGGACGCGCGCAACGGTGCCGCCGCCGCGCGCTGCATCGAGCACGCCGTGCGGCTGGTGCGCTCTGGTGAGGCATTGGCCATCGTCACCGCGCCCATCCACAAAGAGGCGCTGGCCGCGGCGGGCGTGGGCTACCCAGGCCACACCGAGATGCTGCAGGCGCTGTGTGCCGATGCCGGCCAGCCTTTGCTGCCGGTGCGCATGATGCTGGCCAACGACGAGCTGCGCGTGGTGCTGGTCACCATCCACCTGTCGCTGCGCCAAGCCATCGAGGCCGTGACTTTCGACGCCGTGCTGCAGACGCTGCGCATCGCGCACCGCGCGGCGCTGGCCTGGGGCCTGGCCGCGCCGCGCATCGCGGTGGCGGGCCTGAACCCGCATGCCGGCGAGGGCGGCCTGTTCGGTGACGAAGAGCTGCGCATCATCGGCCCGGCGGTGCAGGCGGCGCGCGCCGAGGGCATCGACGCCAGCGGCCCCTACGCGCCGGACACCGTCTTCATGCGCGCGCGCACGGGTGCCTTCGACATCGTGGTGGCCATGACGCACGACCACGGCCTCATCCCGGTCAAGTACCTGGGTGTGGAGCAGGGCGTCAACGTCACGTTGGGCCTGCCCATCGTGCGCACCAGCCCCGACCACGGCACCGCGTTCGACATCGCCGGCCGTGGCGTCGCAGACCCGGCGAGCCTGATGCAGGCCGTCACCTGGGCGCGGCGGCTGGCCGCGCCGCGCGATCAGGCGCCGGCCTGACCCTGCGCCAAGGCGGCGAGCTGCTTGCGTGCGCGGGCGGTGGCGCGTTCGAGCAGCGCCGCACCCTCGTAGGCCTTCATGCGCCTGGTGTCGCACAGACGCTGCAGCATGCGCTGCGTGAGCGACACCGTCTTGCGCTGCTTCTCGCCGTAGGTGAACATGAAGAAGGCCTGGCCCGGGCTGATGTGCGAGAGCCGCACCTTTTGCCACTCGTTGGCCAGGTGCATCTGGTAGGCGGCGCCGATCTGCAGGTTGTCGGCCAGCGCGCGGCCCTGGGTGGCCTCGGGCGCCTCTTGCGGCGCCGGCATGCCGGGCAGGGCCTGTGCAGTGACATCGACATCGACCTCGGCCGCGCCGACGTCGATGTCGATGGTGCCCGACCAGTTGACGCTGGCTTCGTCGACAAGGCCGATGCGCTTGGCCTCGTCGGGCGTGAAGCGGGCCTCGGCGACGTACGCGCTGGCCAGTGGCGCTGCCGGCGCGGCGCGCAGTTCGTCCTTGGACGGCAGCGGCCGCTCGAGCGCGCCTTCGATGCGGCGGGCCATCAGGTTGATGTCGAGCTGGCGCGCTGCCGGCCGGCGCAGCGCCTCGGCGTGCGAGGGCATGAGCTGGCCGAAGAAGTTGCGCCGCTGCTCTTCGGGCCAACCGATGAGGTTCATGCCCTCGGTGAGGTCTTGCATCAGCCGTGGCAGCTCGGCCAGAAAGGCCTTGCGGTGCGCCGGCGTGGCCTTGGCCTGCACGCTCAAGAACAGCTCGCGGCCCACGCGGCGCAGCCGCTGCGTCAGGGCGCCATCGGGGCCGCCTTGTTCGGTGGCGCGCATCAGCACCTGGCTCCACACGCCGCTGACAAAGTCGCGCAGGAAGGCCGGCGCCTCGACGTCCTTGAGCTCGCCGGCCAGGCGTTGCGCATAAAGCTGGCGCAGCCGGATCTCGTCTTCCTTGTGCGACAGCACCGCCGCCGCGTCACCGCCGCCGCCGCGCGCGTCGTGGGCCAGCTGGTCGCTGACGAAGGCCTCGAGCGCGGCCAGCTTCTGCTCGTAGAGGTCGATCTGATCGAAGTCGCCCTCGATGACCTGCTGCACCAGCTCACGCACCTTGGCCAGGAACTGCTTGGCCGTGTCGTCGGCAAAGTCCTCGAAGCCCGCGCCCAGCGATGCGATGCGGTTGACGAAGCGGCGCACGGGGTGCTTGCGCGTCGAGAAGAAATTGGGGTCGCCCAGCGCCGCACGCAGCACCGGCAACTGCAGCCGCGCAATCTGCCGCGCCATTTGCGGCGGCACCTTCGAGTCGGCCAGGATCTGGTCGAACAGGAAGCCGATGACGTCGATCACCATGTGGTCGACACCGCCCTTGGAGGCCTGGCGCAGCTCGTCGCGGTGGGCGCGTATCAGATTGGGCAGCGGCGCGCCGCCGCCGCCAACATCGCCGTAGTCCGAGAAACCGTCGTCGTCGTAGGTGCTGCTACTGCCGCCGCCGCGCGCACCGCTGCCCACCCCGGAACTGCCGGCCGACCGTGAATGAGCCAGGCGGCGGATGACCGACATCAGCGCGGGTTCGACCTGCCCCAGCGGTGTGCCGGCCCGACCGCCCGGGTAGCCCGAGCGCGAGGGGGAAGCAAAGCCGCCGGGGCGGCCGCCGTAGCGGCTGTCGTCGCCGGTAGTCGACATGCCCGAGCGACTGCCGCCAGGGCGGTCCGGCAACTCATCGCCATCGCGCGAGTCGGCGGCGCCGCCGCTCGCTCGTGCGCCATCTCGTGCGCCATCTCGCGCGCCCTCACGGCGCGGGCGGTTGCGCACCGACAGGCCCACCGGCTGCACGCCGGCGTTGCGCCAGTCGGCGACGATCGAGCCATAGACCTGGGGCAGCAGCGCACCCATCGAGCGGCTCATCTCGGAGCACAGCACCTTGCGGATTTCGGGCCGGTCGGACACCGCCTCGATGCCGCGGATCATGGCGTGGCCAACGATGTCGGGACGCATCGGGCTGCGCCCGATCTCGCCGCCGGCATCGACGAGAAGCGCGCCAACGTAGGCGTCGAGCTCGCGCAGTTCCCATTCGCAGGCATGGGCGATGTCCATGCCGAAGCGGTCGGCCGAAATCTGCGCCTCGACTTCGCGGTCGTCGACCAGGCTCAGCGCGTCCCAACTGGTGGGCGGGGCGTGGGCCGTGGCGCGCGGCGAGACCGCGCCGGTGGGTTCGGCGGCGGATGCGCGCGGGCCCAGTTCGCGCAGCACGCGCTCGTCGAAGGCGTCGTTGAAGGTCAGCGCAAAGACGGCCGACTTGCGGTTGAGTTCGAACTGCGCGCCCAGCAGGCCATCGCGGTGGAAGGCATTGCCCGAGGCCAGCGCCGCGAGGCCAAGGCTTTCGATGGTGCGCTCGGCGGCGTCGCGCGCTGCCTGCTTGAGCCGCTGGACGGCGGCCTCCAGCGGGGCGGGAAGGCGGTGGACGGGGTTCGGTTTCATCGATGCGCGGGCGCCGAAATTCGGCAGCGCGAAGTATGCGGCAAGGCGGGGATCCGCCCGCCCGGCGCCCGCGCAACACCGCAGGCGGCGTGCGGCATGCCGGGCCCAGCCCAGGGATCGACTACTTGCGCAGTGCCCGACCACAGAGGGTCGGGCCGCCTCGCCGTCCAAGTCGCCTCAAGGCGACTTGGAGCCGCGGCTCAGCGAGTCGCGGATCTCGCGCAGCAGCAACACGTCTTCGGCCGGCGGTGCTGGGGCGGCCGGCGGGGCGGCCGGGGCCTCGCGCTTCATGCGGTTCATCTGCTTGACCATCATGAAGATGATGAAGGCCAGCAGCACGAAGTTGATCGCCACCGTGATGAAGCTGCCGTACGCGAACACCGCGCCGGCCTTCTTGGCCTCGACCAGCGTGGTGGCGGCCTGACCGGACAGCGCAATGAAGTAGTTGCTGAAGTCCAGGCCGCCGAAGAGGCGCGAGACGATGGGCATGATGAGGTCGCCGACCAGCGAGTCGACGATCTTGCCGAAGGCGCCGCCGATGATCACGCCGACGGCCAGGTCCATCACATTGCCCTTGAGGGCGAATTCGCGGAACTCGGAGCTGAAACTCATGAATTAGACTTTCATTTGGGGGTTGATGCCAGTGCCGCTGCGCTCTGGCCTGCGGGCTCGGTGGGGCCACCTTAGTCGCCGGCCCCGAGGCCGTCAATAGGAGGCAACGCACGGGCGCGCGCGCCGGCTCGGATAGAATCGACGGTTGACCGAATCACCCCAAGACCCAGAGGTTTCCCGATGAGCGACGCCGGAGTTGAACAAGGCTTCGACCAGGGCCGACGCACCTGGATTGCCATCACCTGCGGCGCCGGCGCCGTGGGTGGCGTGGCGGTCGCGGTGCCGTTTGTCAGCACCTTCGCGCCGTCCGAGCGCGCCCGCGCCGCCGGCGCGCCGGTGCAAGTCGATATCAGCGCCATCCAGCCGGGCGAGAAGCTCACCGTCGAATGGCGCGGCAAGCCCGTGTGGATCGTGCGCCGCACCAAGGACCAGCTTGACGCGCTGAACAAGCTCGACCCGCAGCTCGCCGACCCGACTTCGCTGCGCACCGCCTACCCGACGCCGGCCTACGCCAAGAACGCGCACCGCTCGATCAAGCCCGAGTACTTTGTGGGCGTGGGCATCTGCTCGCACCTGGGCTGCTCGCCGTCGGACAAGTTCCAGACCGGCGCCCAGCCCTCCTTGCCCGACGACTGGGCCGGCGGCTTCTTGTGCCCCCTGCCACGGGTCCACCTTCGATCTGGCCGGCCGCGTCTTCAAAAACAAGCCCGCGCCCGACAATCTTGAGGTGCCGCCGCACATGTACCTGTCCGACACCACGATGGTCATCGGCGAAGACAAGCAGGCCTGAGCCCGACGCCCACCCAATCAGACCGAGGTCAAGAGATGGCTGAATTCAAGGAAGCGCCAGCCGGCGCGCCGGTGCTCGCACAGGCCACCGTGTGGCTGGAGAACCGGTTCCCGACCGCGTTTGCCGAGTACAAGAAACACCTGTCGGAGTACTACGCTCCGAAGAACTTCAATTTCTGGTACTTCTTTGGCAGCCTGTCGCTGCTGGTGCTGGTGCTGCAGATCGTCACCGGCATCTTCCTGACGATGCATTACAAGCCCGACGCGGCCAAGGCCTTCGAGTCGGTCGAGTACATCATGCGCGACGTGCCCTGGGGCTGGCTGGTGCGCTACATGCACAGCACGGGCGCCAGCGCCTTCTTTGTTTGCGTCTACCTGCACATGTGGCGCGGCATGATCTACGGCAGCTACCAGAAGCCGCGCGAGCTGGTGTGGCTCTTCGGTTGCGCCATCTTCTTGTGCCTGATGGCCGAGGCCTTCATGGGCTACTTGCTGCCGTGGGGCCAG
>JANPMR010000175.1:0-3760 GCA_031427055.1 Rubrivivax sp. | reverse complement strand
GGTGCCGCCCGAGTTCGCTCCCGCGCTTGCTTCAATGCTCTCGGCTTTCACGCCTGCCCTCGAAGCCGTGTTGGGATGGGCACCCGCCTTGGCGGGCGGACTGTCGGTGGTGGTCTGGGTGGTTTGGGCCATCGGCAGCGCGCTCCTCATTGTTCTGGGCGTGGTACTCAGCGGAGTGATCGCCTTGTTGCGTCGACGTTCGACGATGCCGGCGGTTCGCGCCGGGGGTCCGGCAGTCGCGGGCTGACCGGATCATCGGCGAACTGCGGGAAATACGAAGCTGCGCTCACGCTGGCGCTGATTCATCCGAAACCCGAAGCAGCCGAAGATCCACCCTCTTCTGCGCAACAACAAAACGCATGGACACCACTGTTCTCCTCCTCGCCGTCATGACGGCCACGATGTTCGCCGTCACCTTCCACGCCTGGCGTCTTGGCAACGAGAAGCGGGACGTGGCCCTGCTGGGCGCGCTGGGCGGCTTGTGCAGTGTCGGCACAGCCGTCGCCGCGATCATCTGAGAATCTCCTTTGGACACCCTGATCCCCTTCTTTTCGGCCGACTTCCTGGGCACACCAACCTGGGTCTGGCTCACCTTCTTCGGCATCGTCGTGGCGCTGCTGGCCTTTGACCTTGGCGTGCTGCACAAGGGTGACAGCGAGATCGGCGTGCGCGAGAGCCTGCTTCTCTCAGCCGGCTACATCAGCGTCGCACTGATCTTCGGTGCCTGGGTCTGGTGGTACCTGGGCGCGCAGAGCGGCATGGACTACTACACCGGCTTCATGATCGAGAAGTCACTGTCGATGGACAACGTCTTCGTCATCGCGCTGATCTTTGGTTTCTTCGCGATCCCGCGTCAGTACCAGCACCGGGTGCTGTTCTGGGGCATCCTCGGTGTGATCGTGCTGCGCGCCATCATGATCGGCCTTGGCGCCACGCTGGTCAGCCAGTTCAGCTGGGTGCTGTATCTGTTCGGCGCCTTCCTGATCTTCACGGGCATCAAGATGTGGATCATTGCCGACCACATGCCGGACATCGCCAACAACCCGCTGCTGAAGTTCCTGAAGCGGCACATGCGGGTAACCGACGGGCTGCGCGGCAACGCCTTTTGGGTGCAAGAACCCGACCCGGATACCGGCAAGCTCGAGCGCTTTGCCACCCCGCTGTTCCTGGCCCTGGTGTTGATCGAATTTGTCGACCTCGTGTTCGCGGTGGACTCGGTGCCGGCGATCTTTGCCATCACCACCGACCCCTTCATCGTCTACACGAGCAACATCTTCGCCATCCTGGGGCTGCGCGCGCTGTACTTTGCGCTGGCGGCGATGATCCATCGCTTCAAGTACCTGAAGTACGCACTGGCCCTGGTTCTGGTGTTCATCGGATCAAAGATATTCCTGGTCGGCATCATCGGCAAGATTCCGCCGGTGATCTCGCTGAGCGTGACCTTCGGCTTGATCGCCGGTGGCGTGCTGGTGTCGCTGTGGAAGACACGCGGCTTGCCCGCTGTCGTCGCGCCGACATGACGGCACCCATCGTGCAGCGACTGCGCGATGCAGCCGCGGCCTTGCCTGCGGAGCGGGTGTCGATGCAAGCCCTGGCGCACGCCCACGGGCCTGCGGCACACGGCACCTTGCTGCTGCTGATGGCAGTGCCGTGCCTCCTGCCCGTGCCGGGGGTGGGCACGGTGCTTGGCGTGGGAATGGCTGTGCTGGCCGCGGCGATGTGGCAGGGCCATTCGGCCGTTTGCCTGCCCCGGCGAGTGGCCGAACTCGAACTGTCACGCCACTGGGCGCAGCGCGTGCTGGGCCTGCTGGCCAGCGCCTATGCCACGGCCGGACGCTGCGCCAGGGCGAGGTTGAGCCACTTCGCATCCCCGGGCCGACGATCATGGACCGCCGCAGCGCTCGGGCTGATGGCCGTCATCGTGGTGCTGCCAATCCCCTTTGGCAACGTGCTGCCCGCGCTGGCGACGATACTGATCGGGCTGGGACTGGTGTTTCGCGATGGCGTCGCGGTGCTCCTGGGCCTGGCGGTGGCGGCCGTTGCGCTGTTTGTCACAGCGGGCCTGATGGTGATGGTGTGGGTCTGGGGCAGCGAGTGGATCACGCACTGGGTTTCAATCTGAACGGACCAATTTGATGATCTACGCGACGCTCAAGACGCTGCATGTGCTGTCCATCATCGTGTGGATCGGCGGCATGGTGTTTGCGCACTTTTTCTTGCGTCCCGCCGTCGCCCAACTCGAGCCGCCGGTGCGGCTGCGCCTGATGCACGACGTGCTCGGCCGATTTTTCCAGGCCGTGCTCGCGGCCTCGTTGTTGACGCTGGCCAGCGGTGTCTGGATGTTGGGGCGCGTCGCCAAGCAAGTGGTGCAGTCGGGTGGCAATTTCGAGATGCCGCTGGCCTGGACCGTCATGGCCGTGCTGGGCATTGCGATGGTGGCCATCTTCATGCACATCCGCTTCGTGCTCTACAAGCGGCTCGGTCGCGCCGTTGCGGCGTCCGATTGGCCCACCGGGGGTGCCGCACTGGCACAGATCCGCAAGTGGGTCTCGATCAACCTCGGCCTTGGCGCCTTGGTACTGCTCGTCACCTTGATGCGTTGGACCGCCTGAGGCCGTTGCACACAGCGACCGGTGTGCGAACGCAGGCCGGGACAAACGCCCTGCAGCCGCAACGGGATGCGACGCGAGCTTCGATCTGCGCCCCAGAGGCAGACCGGAGCAGCGCGCTGACGCGAACGTTCAGACCAGGAATCCGCGCGATCGCAGCAGAGTTTCCAACGCGGCCGAGTCGCGGGCGAAGAGGTCGGGGTCGTACTTGATCTTGCTGGTGTAGTACTGCGCCAGCGAGGTGATGCCGTGCTCGGCCCAGCGCGCGGCCATCTCCGGGCCCATGGCCAGGTAGCGCTCGCGGCCACGACGTTCTCGCTCGGCAAAGCGCGCATCGATGTCGGCGGCGCTGGGGCGCTGGTAGCGCTCTTCGTGGATCCAGGCCGATGGCGGCAGGCGGTCGCGCTGCGCCGGTGCTTCGGCCGGCCAACCCACCACCATGCTCGTCACCGGCAGGCAGTTGTCGGGGCACTCAAGAAACTCGGCGATGGCGGCCATCGAGTGCAGCGTGGTGCCCATGTAGCAGATGCCCAGGCCGTGGCTCTGCAGCGCCAGCGCGGTGGTCTGCGCCAGGATGATGGCGTCGTAGCCGGCGACGTGCCAGCTGATGAAGTCGGCAAACCCGGGCCGCGCATCGCGCTGCGCCAGCCACTGCCGCGTGCGGTGGCTGTCGGCGCAGAAGGTCAGCACCAGCGGCGCCTGCAGCACCATCGGCTGGCCGAAGTGCAGCTCGCACAGGCGCGCCTTGCGCTCGATGTCGAAGGTCTTGATGACCGACACCATGTTGAGGTTGCCGCTGGAGGATGAGCCGTGCAGGGCTTCGGTGAGCACGCGGTCGACGAGTGCGCGGTCGATCAGCTTGTCCTCGTATTCGCGGATGGAGCGGTGCGCCAGCATGAGGCGGGAGAAGTCGTCTGCGTTCAAGGGATCCCCTCCGGGCCAAAGAGCCCGATGATGCCAAGGGCGGCGTCGACCCGGCCGTCGCAAGTCAGAATCCGCTGCTGCGGCGCTGCCCGCAACCCTTTTTCCCCGGCTTCGAAAGACCGCGTGACCCCTGACTTCTGGCCCGCCTGCGGCTACACGCTGCTGCAACGCACCGCCCAGGGCTGGCTGGTGCCGACGCCGGGCGATCTGGCGGCGTGGGGGGACGG
>JANPMR010000174.1:0-21331 GCA_031427055.1 Rubrivivax sp. | reverse complement strand
TGGCGAACGAGTCCATGCAGGCCAGCGCCGCATGCTGCGCCGACTGCTCGCACAGGGCGACGGCTTGCGCGCGCTGCGCCTGCGTGACCTGCAACGCGCCATTGGCCGAGAAGAAGTTCTTCGTGAACTCATCGAAGTAGCCACTGCGGTCTTGCTCGAGCGCCGCTTTCTTCTCTTGCGCCTTCTCGGGCGTGAGCGGGCCTTCGGGGTTGTCGGCCGTCTTCATCAGGTAGGGCGGCACGGCCGCGGCAAACACCACGCTGTGCAGGCGCGATTGGCCGTGCCGTGTGATGTAGCGCGCCACTTCGCCCCCGCCCATCGAGAAGCCCACCAGCGTCACGTCCTGCAGGCCGCATTGGTCCATGACGCGCTGCAGGTCATCGGCCAGCGTGTCATAGCTGTAGCCTGATGGCGGCTTGTCCGAGCGGCCGAAGCCCCTGCGGTCATAGGCCACCACGCGATAGCCAGCGGCGCGAAGCACCGACACCTGCGGCTCCCACGCCTGCGCCGACAGCGGCCAGCCATGGATCAGCACCACCGGTCCGCCGCTGCCACCGCTGTCTTCGATGTGCAGGCGCACGGTGTCTGCCTTTGCTGTGTCTGCGTGCGCTGCGCTTGCAGCGGCCGCGCCGCCCAGCGCGCCGGCAGCGGCAGCCTGCTCGGCCAAGTCTTCGTCGGCAGCCACGGTGTGGGGCGGCAGCAGGGTGGATGGGTTCATGGGTCTGTCCTTTGAAGGCTGACGATGGAACTGGCTCAAGGCTTTGGCGGCGAACTGCGGAGTCACCTTATGGCGGCAAACGCGGGCCTGTCGGTGCGGCAGCGGACAGTCGGCGGGTCAATTCGGCACCGCTGCTGCCGGACGTACGGACGTGAGCGCCTGGCTTGCAAGGATGTGCGCGCTCAACCCGTCCGCCCAGTCCGCATACCCGCCAGAACTGGGATGCATGCCGTCCACCGCCATGCCGGCACGCGTGGTGGTGTCGGGATGACGATGCAGGGTGCGCCGGCACTGATGCACCAACTGGTCGGCCAGCGTGGTGTTCATCTGTTGCGCCCAGCGGCCCATGAACCAGCGCAGCGGATTGGGCAGTGCCGTGCAGCTGTGCATGGGGGGCACGGCGCTGTGCACCAGCAGGTCGGGTTTGAAGCGGTCGGCAATCAGCGCAGCCAGCCGGTGCTGCCACTGCGCCCAGTTCAGCGGGCTGCACAGGCAGGTGGCATCGTTGGCACCCATGGAAAGCACGACGACATCAAAGCGCGCTGCGGGCGCGGCCTGCAGCAGCTTGAGCAGGCCGGGTGAGTCGAGCCCATTCACGGCCAGCACGCACCACTGCACCGTGTGATGGCGGCCCAGGCGCTGGGCCAGCTGCCAGCACAGCGCTTGCTCCTGCGTCGCGACACCGACGCCGGCGGCGCCCGAGTCGCCGGCCACCAGCAAGCGCACCAGCGGGCCGCGGCCCGTGGTGCCGGTGCGGTGCCCGGGCGGCTCTGGCATGCGCGGCGTGATGCGCCGCACGTACCAGGCCTGCAGCCACAGCACCGGCCAAAGCAGGCCCAGCAGCAAGCAGCGCTCCCAGTCAGCCATGGCGTGGTGTGGGGTTGATGGCGGTCTCCTGCACTGTGGGTGGGCCGGCAAGACTTGCCGGCAAGAGAGCGGCGCGCCCTGCAGCGCCGATGCCGAATGCTCGCGCGCGGCACACGGTGAGGTCGGTACGCTGGGGAACATCAGGCGGCAATTGATGCCGCGCACCAGCGCGACCAGGGGTGGCCAGGTCCTCGTAGGCGACATACAGCGTGCCGTCAGGCGCCATGCCGACCTAGGGGCCCTGGTTGTACGGATGCGCGGCGTCGGAGGACGCGCGCCGTACTGGACGAACTGCTGCGTGTCGGCTCGGTGGGTCGGCGCACAGACGGCCTGCTCGAACCCGTCGAGCATGGATATGTGAACCAGCGCAGTGCCGTCGACAAGTTGTACATGCTGGGCACGGATGTGGCCGGCCTCATCGCCACCATCGACCACAAGCTTGGGCACGGCGCGGCCAACCTACGCTTCCAGCGCAAGGCGACGCACTGCGATGTCGACGCGACGCTGCTGCCGTCCTGCCGTGCGTTGAGCACGAAGCGGGCGCAGCTTCTGCTGGAAGAACTGGACGTCTGGTCGTCCGAACACACGGTCGACGCCCCCTCACCCCCGGCCACGTCGGCGCGAGCACGCGTCGGTCTGGGAGTTCACTGCTTCGAGGAAGTCACTTCCTCTTCACCTGCCGAAGGAGCAAGCTCATGATGAACATTACCCCCTGGAACCTGCCGGCCGTGATCGCCGCGGCGGCGCTGCTGGCCGCTTGCGGCGGTAGCGGCGACGGTGGCACAGGCGCCACAAGCGGCACGTTGCGCCTGGCGCTCACCGACGCGCCGTCCTGCGGCTACGACGCGGTGAAGGTCACGGTGCAGAAGGTGCGCGTGCACCAGAGCGCGACCGCCGGCGACGCCGACAGCGGCTGGTCCGAGGTGGTGCTGACGCCGACACGCCGAATCGACCTGACGACACTGACCAACGGTGTGCTGGATGAGCTGGGCGAGACCACGCTGCCGGCCGGCAAGTACACGCAGTTGCGCCTGGTGCTGGCCGAGAACGACGCCACCACGCCGCTGGCGAACGCCGTGACGCCCGCGGGCGCCGC
Source organism: Rubrivivax sp. (assembly GCA_031427055.1). Taxonomy (GTDB): domain Bacteria; phylum Pseudomonadota; class Gammaproteobacteria; order Burkholderiales; family Burkholderiaceae_C; genus Rubrivivax. The sequence continues at coordinate 18,650 of JANPMR010000174.1, read as the reverse complement.
CGAGACCGCGTTGACCACGCCCAGCGCGGCCCAGAGCGGACTGAAGCTCAACGTCGACATCACCGTCACGCCCGCGCAGCGCGCCGACTTCGTGCTCGACTTCGACGCCTGCAGATCCGTCGTCAAGCGCGGTAACTCGGGGCAGTACAACCTAAAGCCTGTGCTCACCGTGACACCGCGCCTGTCCGACGCCGGCATGCGTGTCGTGGGCTGGGTGTCGCCGGCGCTGGTCGCTGGCGATACCGTGGTGTCACTGCAGACCAATGGCAACCCGGTGAAGGCTACACCGCCTGACGCCACCGGCCGCTTCGTGCTGTACCCGGTCCCGGCCGGCACCTACGACCTGGTGGTCACCGCCACCGGCCGCGTCACCGCGGTGATGACCGGTGTTCCGGTGGTCACCACGGCCTACACCTACGTCAATCGCGAGACCTTGCCCATCGCACCGGCGGCTGCGGCGTCGGCAGCGCGCAGCGTCATCGGCGCCGTCAACCCAGCGACGGCCACAGTGCGCGCCCTCCAGACCCTGACCGGTGGCACCCGAATCGAGGTTGCCTGGGCGCCGGTAGACGCCCTCAGCGGCGCCTTCAGCTTCGCGCTGCCGGTGGACGCCCCGGCGAAGACGGTCTACACACTGAACCCGACGGTGTTGAACTGGACCGTCGACGCCGCGGCGTCCGGGCGCTACACAGTGGAAGCCAATTCGGCCAGTGTGCTGAAGACGCAGGACATCAATGCAACGGCCGCTGTGCCGACGCTGAGCTTCGTCTTCCCCTGATGACGTCCATCGCGGGCCGGTTCAAGCCTTGGGCGGCGACGCGAAGCGCTGCTCGGGTCAACCCGCCCCCGGTACGGCGGCGCCCAGGGTAGCTTGCCCTCGACGTCCTGGATGCGCTCCCGCCCGAGCGCGCCGCCGATTTCCAGCACGTCGTACTGGCTACCTGGCGTGGTACCGCCGAGCTCCAGGCGCCCACCAAATCGGTTCGCTGTCGAACAGACGCCGGCAAGGGCCAGAACTAAAAGTTCGGGTCGGCTGTTGGTGGCGTGGCAGCGTGCCATCGCCACTGCAACATCACGCCAAACCAAGGACGTCACACCACCATGTCACACACCCAAACGCCCCATCGCAAGAGCGACACCAAGCACCCGAACGGCCGCAGCGACGACGCACCGATGGTGCTCGACCTGGAAGCACTGGAAACCGTGCGCCGCAGCGTCGGCGAGCACGAGGCCGCCGAAGACCCCAACCCCTGGCGGCAAGAGATCGTGGCCCTGCTCAACGGCGCGCTGGCCACCGAGCTGGTGTGCGCCTTGCGCTACCGGCGGCACCACTTCACCGCCGACGGCATGGCGGCGCCGAAGATCGCCGAGGAGTTCTTGGTGCACGCCAATGAGGAGATGGCCCACGCCGACCGGTTGGCGCGGCGCATCGTCCAGCTTGGCGGCAAGCCTGATTTCGCACCCGACTCGCTGCTGGCGCGCAGCCACGCCGGCTATGACGAATCACTCGACCTGAAGGCCATGATGCGTGCCGACCTGGTGGCCGAGCGCGTGGCCATCGAGAGCTACAGCCAGATGATCTCGATGATGCGTGCCAAGGACCCGGCCACAAGGCGGCTGCTGGAAGACATCCTCAGCGACGAGCAAGGGCACGCCGAAGAGCTGAAGAGCTGGCTGGCCGACTAAGACACCGCGGCCGGCCAGCGCTTCACCAGGGTCAGCCGCGCGGCTCGCCCTGGTCGTTGACGGTCACCGTGCGCCCAGGCGGCTTGTTCAACTGCACGCGGTAATCCTGGTTGCGGAACGAGTAGGTCACGTCCCAGTAAGCGGCGCGCGCCTGGCCCGGGTTGTGGGTGCAACGCTGCACGTTCTGCGTCGTCACCACCTGCTGGTCGGCAACGCGGCCGCTGTTGCCGCCGATGGCAGCGCCGGCCACCACGCCAACGCCAGTGGCAAGATCCTTGCCGCTGCCGCCGCCCACCTGGTGGCCCAGGATGCCGCCGATCACCGCGCCGAGCAAGGCGCCGGGAACATTGGTGCCGCTGCGCTCTTGCGACACCTGCTGAGGTTCGACCCAGCAGCGTTGGCCCGAGTCCTCGACCACGGCGCGCACCGAGGTGATGTTGGCCTCATACAGGCGCTCTTCCTGGCGCCGGCCGTAGTCGCGCGACACCATCGGCATCGGCGCATAGCGGCGCTCTTCGATGTTGGCTTCGCGGCGCAGGTCGCGCAGCGACGAGATGCGGTCGTTCATGCCCAGCGAGGCCAGCGAAGGGTACTGGCCCGGTCGCAGCACGACGCAGTTGCCGCCATAGCCCGTGTCCTCGCAAGCCTCCCAGCGCCCGCCAGTGACCACGGCCGACGAGGCGCGGTCGTTGAAGCCACTGCGCCTGAAGTTTTCAACCGCGTCGGTGGTCGTGAACGTGCGCCCCTGGAAGCCTTCGTTCTCGAACAAGACCACGCGGCGGTCGACGGCCGGTGAGTTGGGCTGGCCGCTGCCGTCACCGATGGGGCCGCTTGCGACGCGCACCGATGAAATGCGGTCGTTGAGACCCAAGGCCGCGAGCGACGGGTATTGACCCGGACGCAGCACGGTGCAGGGGCCGTCGAAGACGATGTTCTGACACACCTCCCAACGATCGCCGGTGACCACTGCCGACGAGGCGCGGTCGTTGAAGCCGGTGCGGCGGAAGTCGGGCACCGCCTGGGTGGACGAGAACGACCGGCCTTGAAAGCCCTCGTGTTCATAGAAGTCGATCTGGCCGACCATCGGCGGCGCCGGGGGCGGCTGGGCCGGAGCGTCGCGGCGGTCCACAGCGCGGACCGACGAAATTCGATTGTCCAGGCCCATGCCGGCCAGCGTCGGGTACTGGCCAGGCCGCAGCACGACGCAGCGGCCGCGAAAGCCCTGGTCATCACAAACTTCCCAGCGGTCGCCGCGGTCCCCCAGCACAACGACAGACGATGCCCGGTCGTTGAAACCCTGGCGCGAAAAGTTCTGCACCGCGCGGTCGGTCGTGAACGACCTGCCTTGGTAATCTGCGGCTTCGTAGAACGTGACCTGCGCGGCAGCCTGTCCGGCCACCACGACACCAGCGCATGCCAATGCAAAACGAAAACCTTGACTCATGACTTTCTCCTTTGAGAGGGTAGATGACATCGTGCGCCCTGATAAAAGGGCCCGATCAACGGGCTTCATTGCCTTGGGCGCGCGATCTGACTCATCAGTCCGCCCAGCACCATCGCGGCGAGCACTGAAACCAGCGGGTTGCTGCGCACGGTGCTGCGCAGCGTGCCGGTGCACGCGCCAACGGTCTGGCTCAAGTGCCGCACCTTCGGGGCTGCACTGTCGGCAAGGCGATCAATGGTCTTGTGCGCGCCTTGCGCCGCGCGGTGCAGCGCGCTGACCGCCGCCGGTGGCGCTGTCTCGGTCCCCGGCAGCATCGATGTGTCAGCCACGGGCACATGGTGTTCCCGGCCGGGCCAGGTGCCGTCGGCGGGGGTGTCGGTAGGGCTTGTGGTGTGGGTCATGGCGGTCTCGCTTTTGGCTCGTCACCTTAGGGCGCGCCCCCGCTGCGGTCTGTGCGTTTGCGCACCTTGGAGCGCGTTGGCGATGGAGCCCTTGGTTCGCTAGCCGACAGACCGTGCCCTGCACTGCGCTTAGCCTGCATCGGCGCTGCGCCTGCGGGTTCTCAATGCCAGATCAAGCGCGGCAGGAGTCAAGATGGAAGTCAGCGGGGACATCGGCAGCAGGTGCGGCATGCACGCCAGCAAGGGCAGCGCAGCGCAGCCTGGGCGCCTTGCGCCCAAACTCCTGGCAACGCTGGTGCCGGTGCTGGTGTTTGTGGGCCTGGCGGGTTGTCAGACGCTGCCGGCACCGCCGGCGGCGTCTGCCTCGACACCGGTGCGCGTGCAAGGCGCGCGCGGCGCCTTGAGCGCGGCCCAGAGCAAGCAGGTTCTGGATGGTTTGCGCAGCCGCCGGCAAGACACCGACATCTTCGAGCGCCACCTGGCGGTGGAAGAAGCCGTTGCCGACGGCCCCTTGACCACCGGCAACGCCGTGCTCTTGCTGCAGGACGGCCCGGACACCTATGCGGCGATGTTGAAAGCCATTGCGCAGGCGCGTGACCACATCAACATGGAGACCTACATCCTGGACGATGACGAGGTGGGCCAGCGCTTTGCGCAGGCGCTGCTGGCCAAGCAGCGCCAAGGCGTGCAGGTCAACCTGATTCACGACAGCATGGGCACCCTGTCCACCCCGCGCGAATTCTTCCAGCGCCTGCGCGATGGCGGTGTGCAGGTGCTCGAGTACAACCCGGTCAACCCGCTTGTCGCCTGGCAAGCGGGCAAGGATTGGTCGCCCAACCAGCGAGACCATCGCAAGCTGCTGATCGTGGACGGCGACACCGCCTTCCTGGGCGGCATCAACATCAGCAGCGTCTACTCGGGCGGCTCGCGCGCACGCCGCCGCGCCGCGCCACAGTCGCCGCCGGCACCGGGCGCAGCGGCCTTGCCGCCGCGGTGGCGCGACACCGATCTGCGCTTGCAGGGCCCGGTGGTGGCCGATCTGCAAAAGCTGTTCATGACCAGTTGGTCGCAGCAGGCTGGCGCCCCCCCTGTGCCCAGGAACTACTTTCCGCCGCCGAAGGTAGCGGGCCGGCACGTGGTGCGCGCCATCGGCAGCACGCCGGTGGGCAGGGACGACAGCCCGATCTACAGCACGCTGCTGTCGGCCATCGGCAGTTCAGAGACCAGCGTGTTCATCACCATGGCCTACTTCGCGCCCGACCCGCAACTGCTGGCCGCGTTGTCGGATGCGGCGGCGCGGCGCGTGGACGTGCAGCTCATCCTGCCCAGCCAGACCGACTCCTGGCTCATCTTTCACGCCGGGCGCAGCAGCTACGAAGCGCTGCTGCAGGCGGGCGTGAAGATCCATGAACGCCAGGGCGTGGTGCTGCATTCCAAGACCGCACTCATCGACGGTGTCTGGTCCACCGTGGGCTCCACCAACCTCGACTGGCGCAGCTTCCTGCACAACCAGGAGGTCAACGCGGTGGTGCTGGGCACCGAATTTGGCGACCAGCTGCAACGCATGTTCGACAGCGATCGGCGGGCCTCTGTGCCCGTGCTGCTGCCCGCTTGGCAAGAGCGGTCGCGGCTGTTGCGCATGAAGGAGTCCTTTGCCCGGCTGTGGGAGTACTGGCTGTGACCGAGCTTGCATCCACCCGCTTGCATCGCCCCAGCCAGGCCCACGCACCGGAGACCTTGATGAGCCCCGTCCAGAACCAACTGATCGAGCGCTTGCCACGCCGCGACCGTGCGAGCCTGCTCGCTCAGTGCGAGCCGGTGCAGCTGGTACTCAGCGAAGTGCTGTGCGAGGCCGCTTCGCCCACCGAGCATCTCTACTTTCCCACCGAGGGCTTCATCTCGCTGGTGGCCCAGGTTGACGCGCACCCGGGCCTGGAAGTGGGCATGGTGGGGCGTGAAGGCATGGTCGGCGCGCAACTGGTGCTGGGCGTGGCCACCTCGCCGCTGCGCACGGTGGTGCAAGGGGCGGGTGCGTCTTGGCGCATTGGCGTGGCGGCCTTCAGTCGCGAGCTGGCCGCCAGCGCCGCGCTGCAGCGCTTGCTAGACCGGTACGTCTACGTGCTGATGACGCAGATGGTGGCCTCGGCAGGCTGCCTGCGTTACCACCTCATCGGCCCGCGCCTGGCGCGTTGGCTGTTGATGACGCAGGACCGCGCCCACCGGGATCAGTTTCACGTCACCCATGAGTTCCTGGCCTACATGCTGGGCGTGCGCCGCGTCGGCGTGACCATGGCCGCGGGTGACCTGCAGCGGCGCGGCCTGATCGCCTACTGTCGCGGCGAGATGACGGTGCTGGACCGCGGCGGGCTCGAGGCCGCGGCTTGCAGCTGCTACGACGCCGACCGGCGGGCCTACGCCAACCACATGGGCTGACCACGGCCGGCTCCGGTGGGGCAGGCCTCTCAGACTCTCAGGCCACGGTGTGGGGCGTGTCGGCCGTGCGGTGGCCGCGCGAGGGCTCCAGCACATGCCGTGAGGCATAGAAGCCGCTGCCCATGAGGAGGGCGGCGTTTGCCGTGCTGCGGCGTACCACGCCCTGCCAGCCGCAAATGCCGGCGGCGCAACGGCAGCGCAGCACGGGCACGACAAGGCTGAGCACGCGGTCGCCGAACTCGCGCCGCATGCGCACCAGGGATGAGCCGCATTGCGGGCAATCGGGGCTCGGAAGTGTGCTTGCTTTCATCGTGTTGCAGATTGAGCCGCCGGCCGTCGCGCGTCCGTTCGTCAACGAACGGAAGCGACTGTGGCGCGCCGTTTAAAACTGGCTCAGGCACACCGCACCCGAGCCTGCCACCCACTACCCAGCCGAGCCATCACATGACCCTTGCCCTTTCCGCTACGTCCCATGCGCCAAACGCGACCCACGGGCCACAGGCCGACGGCGCAGCAGCGCCGTTCGAAGACGCGGATGTGCTCTTCGAAGCCGTCATCGCGCGCTTGCGCTTCAGCGTGGCGGGGCAGGCGGCGCCGGCGGGGGTCGGCAACGCCGTGCTGGACTGCGCGCAGGCGCTCGATGTCCTGCATGCGCAATGTGTGCGCGAGCGCGGCGCCGCCGAGAGCCTGCGCCGCGAACTGCTCGAAGTCCACGGCGCGCTCGCCGCGGCGCAACTCGAACTGGTTGGCACACGCGCTGGCGAGCGGCGGGCGCGCCACCAGGCCGATCACGACGGCCTGACTTCCTTGCCCAACCGCAGCAGTTTCAGCGCCCGTCTGGACGACGCCCTCACACCCGACCGCCCCCAGGCGCCGGCGCTGGCGGTGCTGTTTCTCGACCTCGACGACTTCAAGCCCATCAATGACCGCCACGGACACGCCACTGGCGACGAGCTGCTGCGCATCGTGGCGCACCGGCTGATGCGCTCGGTGCGCGCCGCCGACATGGTGTGCCGCATTGGGGGCGACGAGTTCGCCTGCCTGCTGACCGCGCCGATGGGGCGCGAACAGCTGGGCCAGGTCGCCTGCAAGCTGTTTGACACCGTGTCGGCACCCTTGCAGATCGGCAAATTGCAACTCAGCGTAAGGCCGAGCATCGGCATCGCCATGTGTCCCACCGACGGCGCCACCACCACTGCCTTGCTCGAATCTGCCGACAGTGCGATGTACCGCGCCAAGCGGCGCCGCAGCGGCTACGCGTTCTTCGACGCCCATGCCAACGACTGAGCGTGTGAGAGGCCGACACCTGTGGCCCCGAGACGTCGGCCAGCTGGCATGGGTGCGGCAGCGCACGGAAAACGCGCTGGGCCGCGGCTACAAATGAGTCTTGGCATGCCGCAAGCCTGCCCATGCCCGCCCCAACTCGCCGCCACACGATATGAGTGCCCGTACCGCCCTTACCGCCCTTACCGCGCCTGCCGCCATGGACAAGGTCTGCGCCACTGACATTGCGGTGGCGATTGACGACTGGGATGTCCTGTTTGACGCCGTCATTGCCCGCCTGCGCCTGTGCGTGGCCGGGCAGGGCGCGCCGGCAGCGGTAACCGACGCCGTGCTCGACTGCGCGCAGGCACTTGAGCGTTTGCACGCCTGCCGCCGCTGACGCAGTTTGCATCCTGCAAGGCCTGTGTGTGCCACCGCACAGACGGGCCGGCTTGGCGCTGCCACCGTGTGGTACACAGGGCTGTGCGGTATGGTCGCCGCACCAGCCTTGCCGTGGGTTGGCCCCGCCTCGCAAGTCATCTATAGAAGCCCAATGCACACCCGACTGACCCTACCCGCGACACTCCTCGACGCACCCCTGGTCGACATTGCCGGCGCCCTGCAAACCGCCATCCTCAAGAGCGCCAACTTCAGCAGCATCGCCACCGACGACCGGGGGGTGATCCAGATCTTCAACGTCGGTGCCGAGCGCATGCTGGGCTACAAGGCAGCAGAGGTGGTCAACCTCATCACGCCGGCCGACATCTCCGACCCCCAAGAGTTGGTCAAGCGCGCCCAGGATCTGAGCACTGAGTTGGCGACCACCATCACACCGGGCTTCGAGGCCTTGGTGTTCAAGGCGCGGCGCGGCATCGAGGATGTCTACCCGCTGACCTACCTGCGCAAGGACGGCAGCCGCCAGCCCGCGGTGGTGTCCGTGACGGCGCTGCAGGACGCCGCCAACACCATCATCGGCTACCTGCTCATTGGCACCGACAACACCGCGCGCCTGCAGATCGAGGCCGAGCGCAATCGCCTGGACGAAGTGCTTCAGGTGAGCCTGGTCGAGCTCAAGAAGGCCAAGATCGCGGCCGAGGAAGCCAACCTGGCGAAGTCGGAGTTTCTGTCTTCGATGAGCCACGAGCTGCGCTCGCCGCTCAACGCCATCCTGGGCTTCGCGCAGCTGATGGAGACCGGCGTGCCGGCGCCCACGCCGTCGCAGAAGGACAGCGTGGATCAGATCCTGCAGGCCGGCTGGTACCTGCTGGAGCTGATCAACGAGATCCTTGACCTGGCGCGCATCGAGTCGGGCAAGCTCTCGCTGTCGCCCGAGCCGGTGTTGCTGGCCGAGCTGCTGTCCGACTGCCAGTCCATGATCGAGCCGCAGGCGCACCGCAGCGGCATCGATCTGCACTTTCCGACACCGCAATGCATGTGGCTGGTGCGTGCCGACCGCACCCGGCTCAAGCAGGTGTTGCTCAACCTGCTGTCCAATGCCGTCAAGTACAACCGCGTCAACGGTCGCGTTGACGTGCGCTGCACCCAGGTAGACGGTGGCCGCATCCGCATCAGCGTGCAAGACACCGGCGAGGGGTTGGCCGCCGACAAGCTGGCCCAGCTCTTTCAGCCCTTCAACCGCCTGGGGCAAGAGGCCGGCACGCAAGAAGGCACGGGCATTGGCCTGGTGGTGAGCAAGCGGCTGGTAGAGCTGATGGGCGGCTGCATCGGCTTCGAAAGCTCGGTGGGCGTGGGCAGCGTGTTCTGGGTTGAACTGGATTCGAGCGCGGTGGCGCGCGGCAATGTGCAGGCGGCCGACTTGGAGGCCGAACCCGTGGCTCAGGCCTTCCCGGGGGCCGCGATTCGCACTCTGCTGTACGTGGAAGACAACCCGGCCAACCTGCTGCTGGTCGAGCGCTTGTTGGAGCGTCGGCCCGACGTGCGGCTGCTGAGCGCGCGCGACGGGCGCGAGGGCGTGGAGCGCGCGCGCACCACCCTGCCCGACGTGATCCTGATGGACATCAACCTGCCCGGCATCAGCGGCATCACGGCGCTGCGCATCCTGGCGGCTGACCCGAGCACGGCGCACATCCCGGTGGTGGCCCTGAGCGCCAACGCGATGCCGCGCGATATCGAGAAGGGCCTGGAGGCGGGTTTCTTCCGCTACATCACCAAGCCCATCAAGGTGCGCGAGTTCATGGACACGCTGGACGTGGCACTGCTGCGGGCGCAGGCGGGCAAGGACCCGAAACAAGAAGGACAAGACGTATGAAACTGCCCGAAGTAGAAATCCTGGCCGCGCGCATCCTGATCGTCGACGACCAGGCGGCCAACGTGCACCTGCTCGAGCGGCTGCTGGGCGAGGCCGGCTACACCGCCGTGAGTTCGACGATGGACCCGCAGGAGGTCTGCGCGCTGCACCGCAAGAACGATTACGACCTGATCCTGCTTGACCTGCAATTGCCGCTGATGGATGGCTTCCAGGTGATGACGGCGCTGGCCGCCGGTGCCGACGACGCTTACCTGCCGGTGATCGTGATCACCGCCCAGCCCGGCCACAAGCTGCGTGCGCTGCAGATGGGCGCCAAGGACTTCATCAGCAAGCCCTTTGACCTGATCGAGGTCAAGACGCGCATCCACAACATGCTCGTGGTGCGGCTGCTGTACCGCCGGCTCGAGGCACACAACCAATTGCTCGAGGCCGCAGTCAAAGAGCGCACCGCCGAACTGCGCGAGAGCGAAGCCCGCTACCGCAGCCTGACCGAGCTGGCATCCGACTGGTACTGGGAGCAAGACGAGCACGGCAGCTTCACCCGTGTCTCGGGGCCGGTGCTCGAGATGCTGGGCTTGCGCGTGGACACGCTGTCGGCCAACGGCGATGCCACGGCCGACGACGGCTGGAACGAGGCCGACCGCGCCGGCCTGCGCGCCGCCATCGAGGCCCGCCGGCCCTTCCTGGACCACGCCCTCAGCCGCGTCAACCCCGACGGCTCGCAGCAGCACTACCGCGTCAGCGGCGAGCCGATGTTCAACATGGGCTGCCGCTTCATCGGCTACCGCGGCGTGGGCGTCGAAACCACGCTGCGGCCGGCGGCCACGCACCAAGGGAGCCGTGCCGATGCCTAGCGCCCAAGACAACCCCAGCCGCAACCACTTGCTCGCCGCCCTGCCGCCGGCGGAATACGAGGCACTGGCACCCCACCTGGAGCCGGTGACGCTGGCCCTGGGCCAGATGGTGTATGAGCCCGGCCAGCAACTGCAGCACGCCTACTTCCCCACCAGCGCGGTGATCTCGCTGTACTACGCCACCGAAAGCGGCGCCGCGTCCGAGGCGGCGGGCGTCGGCAACGAAGGCATGGTCGGCATCTCGCTCTTCATGGGCGGCAACACCACGCCCAGCTCGGCCGTGGTGCAGTCTGCCGGGCAGGGCTGGCGGCTGGACCGCCACCAGCTGAAACGCGCCTTTGAGGGCGAGGGCCTGCTGCAACGCCTGCTGCTGCGCTACACGCAGGCCCTGATCACGCAGATGGCGCAGGCGGCAGCCTGCAACCGCCACCACACGGTCGAGCAGCAGCTCAGCCGTTGGCTGCTGCTGGCCTGGGAGCGCGCGCCGACGCGCGAACTGGTGATGACGCAAGAGCTGGTGGCCGGCATGCTGGGCGTGCGCCGCGAAAGCGTCACCGAGGCCGCGGGCCGGCTGCAGCAGCTGGGCTGCATCAGCTACCGGCGCGGCCACATCAGCGTGCTCGACTCTGCCCGCCTGCAGGTGCGGGCCTGCGAGTGCTACGGCGTGGTGAAGAAAGAGCTGGCGCGCCTGATGTCCGACCAGCGCTATCGGCAGGAGCCGACGCCGCTGCCGACATCGGAGCGCGTGCGCACCTGACGCAGCGCGGCCAGGCCGCACAGGCCCGCCAGCAACAAGGCCGTGGTGGCGGGCTCGGGCACGGCGGCCAACACCGGCAGCATGGCCGGCACCGTCACGGGCAGGCCCATGTCGGCCATCAAGCGCAGGTCAAGGGCCGAGATCTCGTAGCGCGTGCCACGCTCGAACACGATGCCGTTCATCAAGTCGGAGACGAGGTCGTGGCCAGAATCGGGTTGCAGGTTGCCCAAGTGCCCGTAGTTGCCCAGCGTCAGTGACATCGGCCCACCGTAGAGGTCGCGCGACAGCGGGCCGTCGATGCGCAGCGAGATGCCAGAGAGCGTCGTCTCCGAGCTGACCAGCGCATCAAAGGTGGACTCGTAGTTGCCGGGCAGGTCGCCCGTGATGCCGTCGCGCCAGCCATTGAAGGCAAATGCGTGGCCAAACTCGTGCAGCAGCACCGACACCGCATCGGTGCGGTCGGCGGGCACGGCGGCCAGTCGCAAGGCCGGGCTGGGATCGAACCAGAGTTCGTTTTGCAGGTAGCCGTTGATGCCCAGGTTGAGGGCGACGTCGGCGGCGCTGCCATTGGGGTCGATGCCGGTCATCAGCTCGTAGGCGGCACCTTGCCCGTAAAGCGCCAGGCCGTTGCTGCCCGTGCCGAGAAAGGTGGCCGTGGTGCTGCGGCCGTTGGCGGTGGCGATGGGCTCGAAGCCGATGCTGACCATGAGATTGGCGCTGTCGCTGCGCTGGCTGAAGCTGGCGATCCAGGCGTCACCCGCGGCCACCGTGACACGGGTGATGTCGTCGTAGTAGCTCGAGTAGGTGGCACTGGGGTCGTTGAAGACAACCTGGATGGTGGGGCTGGCCAGGGCGGCGTTGCATGCGCCGAGCAAGACAAGAGCGATGGAGGTATGGATGCGCATGGTGGGCTCGATTTGTCCGCCAGATCCGCGTCGCAGGCGCGACGCGGAGCCGGCGGCCGATCAGGTTTTGCCGGCCTGCGCCTTGGCGGACGCCACGCAGCTGGAGCGCGCATCGCCGGCCAGTGCATCGCACTTCTCGGTGGCCACCTTGAAGTCGGCGTCGCGCTTGGCATCAAAGGCGTCGTTGTTGGCGCTGCTGACGGTCTTGGCCAGCTTGGCATCGGCCAGCGCCTTGATCTCGATCGCCTTGGCTTCCTTGCGACAAACGTCCTTGGGGTTGCCGGCCAGGTCGTCGCAGCGTTCCTTGGCCACGGCATAGTCGGATTCAGCCTTCGCCACCAGCAGCTTGTTGCGATCACTCGCCTTGCCGGAGTAGCTGAATTCGAGATCGGCGCGCGCCACCTTTTCATGGGCCTTGGCTTCCTCGACGCAGATGTCCTTGGCGTTGCCGCCCAGGCTTGCGCAAGTCTGCTTCTCGGCCTTGTAGTCGGCGCTGATGCGCGTCTTGCTGGCGCTGTAGTCGGCCTTGCTGATGTTGGCGGCCTGGGCCACGGGCAAGGCCAGCAACGCAGCGAACGCACACGCGGTGAGCAGGGTGGGGCGAAGGGCGAAGATCTTGGTCATGTGAGTCCTTTGGGTGGGTGGAAGACCGGGTTGGTGGCTGAGCAAATCTCAGCCGGGATATCGAGTGCCAAGCATGGGTCGGCGTGGCGGCGGCGCACAGCGGACGGCGCCGCGGCTGGCCGTAATCCCTGTCCTACGGCGGCCGCGCGCAGCGGCAGCGTGGCGCGCGGTGCCTGTCGGACAAGGCCTACGGCCAGCGCCTGCCTCGGCCGATAGCGCGGGCCCGGGTGGCGTTGCACAGTCCGTGTCGCGCCCTGTCGCGTCCGACCCTCAACTGACCATGCACACGCTAGCGACCTACATCGTTGAAGACAGCCCGGTGATTCGCGAGAGCCTCACCGCCACACTGGAAGAGCTGGGCCCCGTCAAGGTGGTCGGCAGTGCCGAAGACGAGGCCGGTGCGCTGGCCTGGCTGGCGCAGACCAAGACCCCTGCCGACCTGGTGATCGTCGACATCTTCTTGCGCCGCGGTTCGGGCCTGGGCGTGCTGCGCGGCGCACGCGCGCAGCCGCACCGCGCCCACATGGTGGTGCTGAGCAACTACGCCACACCCGACATGCGCCGGCGCTGCCTGCAGCTGGGTGCAGAGCGCGTGTTTGACAAGTCGCGCGACATCGAAGCGCTCATCGCCTATTGCGGCCAGCTTGCCGCTGACAAGGCCGGCCGTGCCGCGCCGCACTGAGCCGCACTGAGTCGCTGCGGCTGGCTTGTCGGCCGCGTCCTACGGCAGCAAGTTGCCGTGCCCGACACGGGCGCAGGCCAGCGGACTATGGCCGGCCAGTGGGCGGGCCCCGACACTGATTCAGTTGCGGCGCCTTTGCCGCCTGCAGCGCCTTTCACCTCAACCTGGACATCCTCATGAACATCAACACTCCCGGCGACCAAGCCAACAAGTTCGTCGATCAGGCCGCTCAGTCGGCACGCGAAGCCCTGTTAGGAGGCCAACGCCTGGCGCATGCGACAGTCGATGGCGCCTCGCGCCAGCTGGACCTTGCCAGCGAGAAGGCCGACGCCCTGGCCCACCGCGCTTCAGAAGCGCTGCACCGCGGCACGAAGCAGTTGCGAGCGCGCGCGCACCAAGCCGGCGACAGCACCGTGGGCTACATCCGCGACGAGCCGGTGAAGGCGGTGCTGATGGCGGCAGCCACTGGCGTGGCGTTCACGGTGCTGCTGCGCTGGCTGGCGCGCAACCGAGACTGACGCCAGACGCCCTGATCGGGCGTCAGACCCGCGCGCGCCTCAGAGTGTGAGAGTCTTTCGGGCAGGGTCGAAAGACTCTCAGACTCTCAGACTGTCAGATGCGACCGAGCAGCAGCAGCACCAGCAGCACCACCTCGATCAGGCCCAGGCCGCCGCTGGGCCCATAGCCCCAGCCGCGGCTGTGCGGCCAGGCAGGTACCGCGCCGACCAGCATCAGCACGAGCACGATCAAGAGGATCATTCCGAGGCCCATCGCGTTCTCCCTTTCGGGCGGCGCCCGTCAAGCGTTCAGGATAGGCAGGTGGCTGCGCGGCATCGGTGCGCTGACGAACACAGCCCGCTTGCGCAGGGCGCGCTTCGCAAGGCGCGCGCCGCCGGCCTGTCGCTGATCAGGCTCGGCTCGCGCCTCTCATGAGGCCCGAGAGCGCGCCGGGGTCGAGGATGCGGATGCGGCGGTGGTCCACCAGCAGCAGGCCCTGATCGCGCAGCAGCGACAAGGCGCGGCTCACGGTTTCCAGCGTCAGGCCCAGGTAGCTGCCGATCTCAGCGCGCGACATGGCGAGATCGATGTCGCACCCAGAACGTCCGCGGGCCAGGAAGCGCCGCGACAGGTCCAGCAGGAAGCCGACCAGACGCTCTTGGGCGCTCAACTGGGCCAGCATCATCATGAGGCCCTGCGTGCGCACGATCTCATGGCTCATCAGCCGGCTCACGCTGCGCTGCAGTGCCGCGTCTTGTGCGATGCGCTCGAGCAGCGGCGTGTAGGCGACGCCGCAGACCTCGCTGTCATCGATGGCCACGGCGCGGGTGGCATGGCAGCCGGTGGCGATGCCGTCCAGCGTCACCACGTCGCCGCTCATGCGAAAGCCGCACACCTGCTCGCGGCCGTTGCTCAGCGTGACGCTGGACTTGAGGCTGCCGCTGCGCACGGCAAAGATGAAGTGGAACGCGTCACCTTGCTCGAAGAGCGCGCGCCCGCGGGCAACCCGGCGGCGCGAGAACGTGAGCGGCCGTCCCGGGCGTGCGCCGACGCCGGGCAAGCCGCACGGCAGGCACGAGGGCTGCAAGTGGCAAGCCGAGCAGGTGGACGCGATGGCGACGACGGCCGCGCGGGTGGCGTCGTTGGCACTGTGCGGCAGCGCCGCGGCGCGCAGCGGCACGGCGATGCGGGTGCTGCGTGGCGTGCCTGTGTTGCGGGCAGAGGGGGCCGTCATAACTGTTGCGCAGCGCATGGCCGGCTCCTCGAGAACGTGTCGCTCACAGTGCGCCTGCCAGGCCGCGCGGTCGGTGCGCTGTCGTACAGACCCCCTTGGCGCGGCAGACGCAGGCTTGCTGCCTCTGCTGCCTCTGCTGCCTTTGCGGCCCGCGCCTGCCGGCCATCCTGCCCACGCCGCCACCGAGCACCCCAAGACCATGCGAAACCCAACCGAGATCGCCACGCATTTCTTCGGCCAGCCGTTGGACAGCCTGGACGACAGTGCGCGCAAGGTGGCCCGGCATGTCGCCGAGCGAAAGCACATTGCGCGCAACCTGGCGGCGCGAGACAAGGCGCCCAGCTTCGGGCAGCGCGCGGCCGACCGCGTGGCCGCCTTTGGCGGCTCGTGGACCTTTGTCGGCCTGGCGGTGGGCAGTGTGCTGGCCTGGGTGGCCGTCAACGGCGTGTTGATGGCCAGCCAAGGCTCGAGCTTCGATGCCTACCCCTACATCCTGCTCAATCTGTTTCTGTCGATGCTGGCGGCCATCCAGGCGCCGGTGATCCTGATGTCGCAGAACCGCCAGGCCGAGAAGGACCGCGTCAGTGCCGAGCACGACTACGAAGTCAACCTGAAGGCCGAGCTGGAAATCATGCTGCTGCATGACAAGCTCGACCAACTGCGGCAGTCGCAGTGGGCCGAGCTGCTGGCGCTGCAGATGTCGCAGCTCGAGCGGCTGGATGCGCTGCTGGCGGCAGCGCCGCCAGCCCCCGCCTTGGCGAGAGCCGGCGCGCCGATCAGCGCGGCGTGATGTCGCGGCCGTCGTCGGAGACGATGATCTCGACGCGGCGGTTCATCTGCCGTCCGCTCGAGCTGTCGTTGTCGGCCACCGGGTAGGCTTCGCCGTAGCCGCGGGTGCTGATGCGCTCGCCGCTGACGCCCATGCTGACCATCGCGGCGCGCACGGCGTCGGCACGGCGGGCCGAGAGCTGCTGGTTGGTGCTGTCGCTGCCGACGCTGTCGGTGAAGCCTTCGATCATCGCGTTGCGGCCCGGGTTGCCCTTCAGGAAGCCGGCCAGCTTTTCGACGCTGCGTGTGCCACCCGACTTGAGATCGGAGCGGTTGGTGTCGAACAGCACGTCACCCAGGGTGATGACCATGCCGCGATCCGTCTTCTTGGCGTTCATGTCGCGCAGTGCGGCTTCGAGCGCGGCGCTGCGACGTTCGGCGTCGCTTGCCTGTTGCGCAGAAAGGGCTGCCTGGGCCTGCGAGGCCTCGGACTGGCGCTGCGAGGCTTCGGACTGGCGTTGTGACGCATTGGCATTGCGCTGCGCGGCCATCGCCTGACGCTGGGCGGCCTCGGCGTCGCCCTGCGCCATCTGCGCCGACAGGCGGGCGGCGTCGGCTTCGCGGGTGCGCGCGGCCAGGCGCAACTGATCGCGCTCGAGGTTGGCGTTGGTCACGGCTGCCTCGGCACCGCGCTGGCTGGCGGCCTGCTGGGCAATCGCCGTGCGCTGGCGCGCCACATAGGCGAGGTGATCGACCTCGCTTACCTGGTCACGGCGCGCGTAGGCGGCGTCGGCCATTGCCAGCGCGTCGGCGGCCTGGCGCAATTCGGAGGCCGCGAGCGTGCGCGTCTGCGGGTCGGCCTGCACCGTGTTGTATTCGCTGTGGGCGGCGTCCAGGCCCGCGTTGGCGTTGGGTACGGAGCTGCAGCCGGCCATCACGGCCAGTGCGAGGACGGTCATCGGAATGAGGAGTCGTGTCATGTGGTTCTCGATTTTGTTGGGTTCAGTGGCTTCAATTGGTCTTGCGGTTGAGTTCCTCGCGCAGAACGCGGTTCGACTCGTCCATCGCAGCAGACGCCTTGCGTGAATTGGCGGCCTTGGCCTTGGCCTCGGCGAGCTGGGCGTCAACCTGCGCCTGCTGCGCCAGCGCCAACGCGCGTTCATTGGAGTTGGCGTCGAAGGCGATGCGCGCCTGCGACATCTTCTCGCGCGCCATGGCCATCTCCATCGGCGCCGCCTCACCGGCACCCGCGGTCATGGCGTTCGCCAGCGCGGCGCGGCTGACGGCCATCTGCTCGTTGGGCGGCGGCGTGGGGCTGGCGCAGGCGGCCAGCAGCAGGGTCAGGACGGCCAGCGCGACCAGGTGACGGTGGTGGTGGCGCGTCGGCGTAAGCATCGGCGGGGCGGTGTGGCGAAGGGTGTTCATCGGGGTGTCCGTTCTTGCGGTGGAGGGTCTGCGGGGGCACGGCCTTTGGCGACTGGGTGCAAACACCGCCTCGGGTCTGGCTCGAGAACGTGACCTTGAGCGCAGCGCAAGGCAAGGTCGGTGCGGTGCCACACACAGGGCGCAATGCAGGCGCCGTCCTACGGCGCAAGGCGATGCGCACCGATGGCCTGCGAGGCCGTGAATTCCTAAAGTGCATTCACGGGTCGACCTCTCGGGCCGGCCGTACCACAGCAACCCAACCCAGAACGGAGTTCCACCATGTTCACCCGCACCGCACTTGGCGCCTCACTGGCCGCCGTCGTTCTCGTCATCGCCCAGGGTTGCGCCGTCACGCGCGGCCAAGAAGGAATCGGCGCTTATGTCGACGACACCGCCATCACCACGTCGGTGAAGGGCCGAATGATCAACAACCCGAACGTCGATGGCGCCGCCATCAGCGTGGAGACACTCAATGGCACGGTGATGCTGTCGGGCTTTGCCAAGAGCAGCAGCGAGAAGAAGATCGCCGAAGACCTGGCCTGGAAGGTGAATGGCGTGAAGTCCGTGAAGAACGAGATTGCCGTTCGGCCCTGATCTGCGGCCCTTGAAGGAGCGCTCTCATGAACTGGGACCCGACTCAAGTCAACTGGCTGCATGCCACTGAGGCTTGGTTTACCAAGAGCAAGCCGCGGGCCCAAATGAACGCACGCGCCCGGGCTGCGCGCGGCCCTCTTCCCAACTTGCTGGCTGCAGGGGCCGCGGTGGCTGCTCTGGCCCTGCTTCTGGTGTTCCAGCAAGTCGTGCAGAGCGCCGTGGCGCAGGGCGTGCTGCGTCGCAGCGTTGCGGAGCAACTCCATTCGGCCACCTGGCAGTGCAAGGCGTTGCGCAGTCAGCGCGAGCGAAGTGACTGCATGGCCTTGATTCCGCTGGCCACCAGGACGGCTGACACGGCCTGGCCCAGGGTCGGCCAACTCTAGGCGGGGGCTCGGCAGGCGCATTGACGGCTACGACACCCGCATCGAATACACGCACCTTGCGGTGGCCACGGCCGTGGCATCGGGCGCTGCCGACGTGGGCTTGGGGATCGAGGGGCCGCAGCCAGCGCGCACGGGCTGCAGTTTGTGCCCTTGGCCGAGGTCCCGCTGACGCAGGCCGGTCAGCCTGCGGTGGGGAAGAACAGTTGCTCGCCCCCGATCTTGTAGCTGGCGATGGCGGCCTGGCCCGCCGGTGAGACCACCCAGTCGACGAAGGCCTGTGCCAGGTCCTTCTTGACATGGGCATGCTTGGCGGGGTTGACGACCATCACGCCATATTGATTGAAGAGCCGCTTGTCACCTTCGACCAGAATCGCCAGCTCACCGCGGTTCTTGAAGTTGAGCCAGGTGCCGCGGTCGGCCAGCACGTAGC
>JANPMR010000173.1:0-3832 GCA_031427055.1 Rubrivivax sp. | reverse complement strand
GGGCGGCGTGCGGGTCGACACCGGCGTCTACGAGGGCGGCGAGATCCCGATGCAGTACGACTCGATGATCGCCAAACTCATCGTGCACGGCAAAGACCGCGACGACGCGATTCAGAAGATGCGCGAGGCGCTCAATGCCTTCGTCATCCGCGGCGTGTCGAGCAACATTCCCTTCCAGGCCGCGCTGCTGGCGCATCCGCGCTTCGTAGCGGGCGACTTCGACACTGGCTTCATCGCCGAGCACTACGGCCAGGGCTTTCGCGCCGAGGACGTGCCGCACGACGACCCCGACTTTCTCTCCGCGCTGGCGGCAGCCGCGTACCGGCGCTATCGCGAGCGCGCCGCCGGCATCAGCGGGCAATTGCCCGGGCACCGCGTCGTCATCGGCGAGTACTTCGTCGTCGTGGTGCGCGGCGAAAAAGGCAAGCACACCTACGTGCCAGTGCACATCGTGTCCGCGGGCGCGATCACGGTCTCGGTCAGCGGCCGCCAGTACGCCATCAACCACGACTGGCAGTTCGGTGGCATCCGGGCGCAGGGCCATTGCAACGGCCTGCCCTTCACGGCACAAGTCGAGCGCCACGGCCTGTGGATGCGCGTCGAGCACAACGGCCGGCGCATCGAGGCCCAGGTGATGAGCGCGCGCGCCGCCGAGCTGCTGCGCATGATGCCCTTCAAGGCACCGGCCGACATGAGCAAGTTCCTGCTCTCGCCGATGCCGGGCCTGCTCGTCGACGTGACGGTCAAGCCGGGGCAGAAGGTGTTGGCCGGCGAACGTCTGGCAGTGATCGAGGCGATGAAGATGGAAAACATCCTCACCGCCACCCAGGACGGCACCGTGAGCGAGCTGCTGGCCGGCAAGGGCGAGAGCCTGGCAGTCGATCAACCCATCCTGAGCTTCGCGTGACCGCCATGAGTCTCAAACCCTTCCGCATACTGGGCCTTCAGCAGGTCGCCATCGGCGGGCCGGACAAACAGCGGCTGCGTTCGCTGTGGGTCGACATGCTCGGCCTCACGGTCAAGAGCAGCTTCGTCAGCGAGCGCGAGAACGTCGACGAAGACATCTGCGCGCTGGGCCGCGGGCTGCACGCGGTGGAGGTCGATCTGATGCAGCCGCTGGACCCCGAGAAGAAGCCGGCCGTGCACGCCACGCCGCTCAACCACGTGGGCTTGTGGGTGGACGACCTGCCGCGCGCGGTCGAGTGGATGACGGCGCAGGGCGTGCGCTTCGCGCCCGGCGGCATCCGCAAGGGCGCGGCCGGCCACGACATCTGCTTCATCCATCCCAAGGGCAACGAAGAGTTCCCGATCAGTGGCGAAGGCGTGTTGATCGAGCTGGTGCAGGCGCCGCCGGAGGTGGTGGCCGCGCTGGGCTGAGCATCACCGTACGCGCCGCACGGCTGGCGCGGCGGCGCTAGAGTCGCGGCCTCGAACCTGCGGAGATCGCCATGAGCGCCTTGAAATTGCTCGAACAACTGCTGAGCTCGGGCCTGCCTGCAGCCGGCACATCGCAGCGCCAGGATTTGGGCAAGTACGCCACCGGCGCGGCAGCCGGCGGCGTTCTGGGCCTGCTGCTGGGCAGCCGCAGCGGCCGGCGCATGGGCGGCACGGCGCTGAAGTACGGCACCGTGGCCGCGCTGGGCGCCATGGCGTG
Organism: Rubrivivax sp.; assembly: GCA_031427055.1. Taxonomy (GTDB): domain Bacteria; phylum Pseudomonadota; class Gammaproteobacteria; order Burkholderiales; family Burkholderiaceae_C; genus Rubrivivax. The sequence continues at coordinate 2,178 of JANPMR010000173.1, read as the reverse complement.
GCGCGCCTATCAGGACTATCAGGCGCGTCAGGCGGCCGCTCCCGGCGCGACTGCCTCGACGGCGCCGGTGATGAGCGCGCCGCCAGCACTGCCCGCCCCCGCCACCGAGCAGCAGGGCCGCGCGCTGCTCAAGGCCATGATCGCCGCCGCCAAGAGCGACGGCCATCTCGATGATCGCGAGCGCGGCCTGGTCGAGGACGAACTGTCCCGCCTGCAGGCCGATCCGGCCACCCGCGACTGGGTGCAGTCCGAGCTGCGCCGCCCGGTCGAGCCCGCCGATGTGGCGGCCGGCGCCAGCGGCCCCGAGAGCGCGGCCGAGATCTACCTGGCCAGCGTGCTGATGGTTGACGAGACAACGACGATGGAGCGCGCTTATCTCGACGAACTGGCGCGCCAGCTGCGCCTGCCGCCCGAGCTGAAGGCCGATCTGGAAGCGCGCGCCGCCGGCTGACGCCACGGTGACGGCTGGGGTCTGCGCAATCCCCGACAATCCGGGGCTGGAGCAGACAACCATGACCGCACGCACCCTGTACGACAAGCTGTGGGACGAACACGTCGTCCACACCGAAGAAGACGGCACCGCCGTTCTCTACATCGACCGTCACCTCGTGCACGAGGTGACCAGCCCGCAGGCCTTCGAGGGCCTGCGCCTGGCGGGGCGCAAGGTCTGGCGCGTCAGCTCCATCGTCGCCACCGCCGACCACAACACGCCCACCACGGGCTGGGCCGATGGCTACGACGGCATCACCGACCCGATCAGCAAGCTGCAGATCACGACCCTGGACGCCAACATTGCGGCCAGCGGCGCGGCGGCCTACTTTCCGTTTCTGGACAAGCGCCAGGGCATCGTGCATGTCATCGGCCCCGAGAACGGCGCCACGCTGCCGGGCATGACGGTGGTCTGCGGCGACAGCCACACCAGCACCCACGGTGCCTTTGGCGCGCTGGCGCATGGCATCGGCACCAGCGAGGTCGAGCATGTGATGGCGACGCAGACGCTGCTGGCCCGGAAAGCCAAGAACCTGCTGGTGCGCGTGGAAGGCAGCCTGGGCATGGGCGTCACCGCCAAGGACGTGGTGCTGACCGTCATCGGCCGTATCGGCACGGCCGGCGGCAACGGCTACACGATCGAGTTCGGTGGTTCGGCGATTCGCGGCCTGAGCATGGAAGGCCGCATGACGGTGTGCAACATGGCCATCGAGGCTGGCGCCCGCGCCGGCCTGGTGGCAGTGGACGAGAAGACCATCGCCTATTGCAAGGGCAGGCCGTTCTCGCCGCGTGGCGTCGAGTGGGACCACGCGGTGGCGCACTGGCGCACGCTGCAGTCCGACCCCGGCGCCCATTGGGATGCGGTCGTCGAGCTTGACGCCGCGCAGATCCAGCCGCAGGTCACCTGGGGCACCAGCCCCGAGATGGTGTTGCCGGTGGATGGCCGCGTGCCCGATCCCGAAAAGGAGAAGGACGCCATCAAGCGCGGCGCCATCGAGCGCGCGCTGGTCTACATGGGCCTCACGCCCGACAAGGCGATCACCGACATCCGCATCGACAAGGTCTTCATCGGCAGCTGCACCAACAGCCGCATCGAGGACCTGCGCGAGGCCGCCGCGGTGGTCAAGCGCGCCGGGCAGCGCGTGGCCGGCAATGTCAAGGTGGCGATGGTGGTGCCCGGCTCTGGCCTGGTGAAGGCGCAGGCCGAGGCCGAGGGCTTGCACGAGATATTCAAGGCGGCAGGTTTCGAGTGGCGCGAGCCCGGCTGCAGCATGTGCCTGGCGATGAACGCCGACCGCCTGGAGCCCGGCGAGCGCTGTGCCAGCACCAGCAACCGCAACTTCGAGGGCCGCCAGGGCGCGGGCGGACGCACGCACCTCGTCAGCCCGGCGATGGCGGCGGCGGCGGCCATCAACGGCCATTTCGTCGACGTGCGCCGAATGGGTTGAGGACAATCGGCCGCCGGGCCGCCCCAAGGCCGATGCTCCCCCTCGGGGGGGCGACGCCAAGGGCGTCTTGGGGGCTCAAGGAGAACATCATGGAAGCCTTCACCGTGCACAAGGGCCTGGTGGCCCCGATGGACCGCGACAACGTCGACACCGACGCCATCATCCCCAAGCAGTTTCTCAAGTCGATCACGCGTTCGGGCTTCGGGCCCAATCTGTTCGATGCCTGGCGCTACCTGGACCC
>JANPMR010000172.1:0-13651 GCA_031427055.1 Rubrivivax sp. | reverse complement strand
GGCGACGAAGACGATGCCCCCGGCCTGCCGCCGCTGCCCGCTGGCGCCCGCAACTACATCACGCCGGCCGGCTATCGCCGCCTGCGCGAAGAGTTGATGACGCTTCTCGATGGCGAGCGGCCCAAGATCGTCGAGATCGTGTCCTGGGCGGCCAAGAACGGCGACCGCTCCGAGAACGGCGACTACCTCTACGGCAAGAAGCGGCTGCGCGAGATCGACCGCCGCATCCGGTTTCTGACCAAGCGCCTCGACATCGCCGAGGTGGCCGACCCGTCGGCGCACCACGGCAATGACCAAGTCTTCTTCGGCGCCACGGTAACCTACGCCAACGCGACGGGGCAGGAGCGCACCATCACCATCATGGGCATCGACGAGGCCGACAGCCTGCACGGCGAGGTGAGCTGGATCTCGCCGATCGCGCGCGCCTTGCTCAAATCGCGCGAGGGCGACGAAGTTCAACTCGTCACGCCGATGGGCGTCGAACGCATTGAGGTGGTCGAGGTGCGATACCCCGAGCCTAGTTGAGCTTGTAGCGCGCCACTTTCAACACCACGGGCGAGCGGCGCAGGGTGCGCAGCACGTCGGCCAGATGCACGCGGTCTCGCACGCTCACCAGCAGGCGCAGCTCGATGGTCTCTTCGGCGGCCGCCGGGTCCATGTCCAGATGCACGATGTCGGCCTCGGCCGCACTGATGGCCGAGGCCACCTGCGCCAGCACGCCCTTGCCGTTTTTCACCAGCACCGCCAGGCTGGTGTCAAACGGGCGCGTCAATTCCTCGCCCCATTCGACCGCAATCCAGCGCTCGCTGTCGCGCTCGAACAGGCGCTTGCCGGCGGGGCATTCGGCGGTGTGCACCAGCAGGCCTTCGCCGCGGCCGAGATAGCCCACGATGCCGTCGCCCGGTATCGGCCGGCAGCAGGGCGCGAACTGGATTGAGTTGCCTTCGTTGCCGTCGACGAAGACCACGCCCTGCGTGGTGGACGCGTCGTCCTGCGCGTAGCGGCCCATCGTCAGCATCACTGCGTCGGGCTTGATGCCGCGCTCGGCCATGGCCTGGGCCAGCCGCTTGGCCACGATGACGGCGATCTTGCGCCCCAGGCCGATATCCACCAGCAATTCGCCGCGATTGCGGTTGCCGCTCCAGCGCGTGACCTGCTGCCACAGCGCTGTGGCTTGCACCTCACCCGGCTCGGCCGACGGCAGCTGCAGGCCTTCGGCGCGCAGCGCCTGGGCCAGCATCTTCTCGCCCATCGCGCGCGACTCCTCGGCCTCCATGTTCTTCAGGTAGTGGCGGATCTTGGAGCGCGCGCGGCCGGTGCGCACCATGCTCAGCCAGGCCGGGTTGGGCCGCGCACCGGGCGCGGTGATGACCTCGACCACGTCGCCGCTCTTGAGCTCGGTGCGCAGCGCCGCGGCCTCGCCGTTGATCTTGGCCGCGACCGTGTGCTGGCCGACGTCGGAGTGGATGGCGTAGGCAAAGTCCACCGGCGTGGCACCGCGCGGCAGCGCCAGGATCTTGCTGCGCGGCGTGAAGACGTAAACGGCATCCGGGTAGAGGTCGATCTTGACGTGCTCGAGGAACTCGGCCGCGTCGCGCGTCTCGTCCTGGATGTCGAGCAGGCTTTGCAACCACATCGTCGACAGGCGCTGGGCGTCGCTGTTGGCCCGCTCGGCGCCGCGTGCGGACTTGTCTGCACCCTTGTCGCCAGCCTTGTAGAGCCAGTGCGCCGCGATGCCGGCCTCGGCCACCGCGTGCATGGCCTCGGTGCGCATCTGGAACTCCACCGCCGTGCCCAGCGGGCTGACCAGCGTGGTGTGCAGGCTCTGGTAGCCATTGGCCTTGGGGATGGCGATGTAGTCCTTGAAGCGGCCCGGCACGGGCTTGTAGAGCTGGTGCAGCAGGCCGAGCGCGATGTAGCACTCGTTGAGGCCCGGCACGACGATGCGAAAGCCGAAGATGTCGCTGACCTGCGCAAAGCCGGCGTGCTTCTCGCGCATCTTGCGGTAGATCGAGTAGATGGTCTTTTCGCGCCCGCTCACGCCGACCTTGATCTTTTGCTGGGCAAAGGTCTTCTCGACTTCCTTCTGCACGCGCTCGACGATGTCGCGCCGGTGGCCGCGCGCCCGCTTCACGGCCTTGGCCAGCGCCGCGTGGCGCCACGGGTACAGCAGCTCAAAACACAGCTCCTGAAGCTCGCGGTACATCTGGTTCAGGCCCAGCCGGTGCGCGATCGGGGCGTAGATGTCCAGCGTCTCGCGGGCAATTCGCCGGCGCTTGTCGGGCACCATGGCCTGCATGGTGCGCATGTTGTGCAGGCGGTCGGCCAGCTTGATGAGGATCACGCGCACATCGCGCGCCATGGCGAGCAGCATCTTGCGGAAGCTCTCGGCCTGGCTCTCTTCGCGCGTGTTGAACTGCAGCTTGTCGAGCTTGGTCAGACCGTCCACGAGGTCGGCCGTGGGTGCACCAAACTTCTCGATCAGCTCGGGCTTCTTGACGCCCTGGTCCTCGATCGTGTCGTGCAGCAGTGCGGCCATGATGGCCTGCGCGTCGAGCTTCCAGTCGGCGCACAGGCCCGCCACTGCGATGGGGTGCGTGATGTAGGGCTGTCCGCTGGCGCGGAACTGGCCCAGGTGGGCCTCGTCGGCAAACTTGTAGGCCTCGCGCACCAGCCGCAGGTCGGCCTTGGACAGGTAGCTCAGCCGCTCGGTGAGGCCCGCGAAGGAACTCACTTCGCCCGCCAGGCCCGGCATCACCACTGTCACGGGCGCGCGCTGCAGCCCCTGCAAGGCGGCGGGCAGCAATTCGGCGGCGAGAGAACGCAGACTCATGCGCCCGAATTTAGCGTGGATTGCGGCCCAGGGCCTTGCGCGCGAGACACAGCAAAACGGCGCCCCGTGGGGCGCCGTTGTGGCGGGTGCAAATCAGTGCGGTGTCAGACCGGCACCTTGCGCAGCATCTCAAGGCCAATCTCGCCAGCGGCGATCTCGCGCAGCGCGGTCACGCCGGGCTTGTTCTTGGTCTCGATCTTGGGTGCGTGGCCCTGGCTGAGCATGCGCGCACGGTAGGTGGCGGCCAGCACGAGCTGAAAGCGGTTGGGGATCTTGACGAGGCAGTCTTCGACGGTGATGCGGGCCATGGGTGCCTTGTGGGAAAAATTTGGATCGGGTCTGGCTTCAGACCAGGCCCAGCGCGGCAAACACGGTGGAGCGGTTGCGCATCTGGGCGGCGTACTTCAGGCGCTGCGAGTGAACGACCGTCTTGAGGTCGAAAAGCGCCGTCTCGAACAAGCTGTTGATTATAACGAAGTCAAAGTGCCGGGCCTGGGCCACCTCGCCGCGCGCGTTGGCCAGGCGCTGCGCGATGACTTCGGGGCGGTCTTCGCCGCGCCGGTTGAGGCGCTGCGACAGCTCGTTCCAGCTCGGCGGCAAAATGAAGATGAGCACGGCATGTGCGAACAGCGTCTTGATCTGCAGTGCGCCCTGCCAGTCGATTTCCAGCACCACGTCGTCGCCGCCGGCCAGGCGCTGCTCGATGGCCTTGCGGCTGGTGCCGTAGCGGTGGCCGTGCACCTCGGCCCATTCGATGAACTCGCCCTGGTCGATCATGTTGCGAAAGGCGGCATCGGCGACGAAGTGGTATTCGCGGCCGTCCAACTCCTGCCCGCGCGGCGCGCGCGTGGTGTGCGACACCGAAACGGCGAGGTGGCTGTCAAGCTCAAGCAAGGCCTTGACCAAGCTGGATTTGCCGGTGCCGCTGGGCGCCGCAACGCAAAAGAGGTTGCCGGGGGTTTCCATGTGCTGATTTTCCATCATGCGCGTCAGCAGTAGATTACCCACAGCCAGCGTATCGCCAACAACTGACACCTATCCGTGAACGTCCTCTTCATCATGGCCGACCAACTGCGCTGGGACCACCTCGGCTGCGCCGGCCATCCCTACCTGCAGACGCCGACCATCGACGCATTGGCGCGCCGCGGCGTGCGCTTTGCGAATGCCTTCGTCAACAGCGGCGTGTGCGGCCCCAGCCGCATGAGCTACTACACCGGCCGCTATCCCATCACGCATGGCGCCACCTGGAACCGCGTGCCGCTGTCGGTGGGCGAGCTCACGATGGGCGAGATGCTGCGCGGCGCTGGCCTCTCGCTGGCGCTGGCCGGCAAGACCCATGTCATGCCCGATCACGATGGACTGACGCGACTGCAGTTCGAAGGCGGCAGCGAGCTGGCCACGCTGCTCGAACGCGGCGGCTTCGAGGAAATCGACCGCTACGATGGCCACCACGCGCCGGGCGCCGAGTCGGGCTACCCGGCCTTCCTGCGCGCCCACGGCTATGACGGCGACGATCCTTGGTCCGACCACGTCATCTCCGGCATCGACGCCAACGGCCAGGTGGCCAGCGGCTGGCACATGCGCAACGTGCACCTGCCGGCGCGCGTGCGCGAGGCGCACTCCGAGACGGCCTACATGACTGACCAGGCCATTGCCTACACGCAACGCATGGGCCGCCAGCCCTGGGTGCTGCATCTGAGCTACGTCAAGCCGCACTGGCCCTACATGGCGCCTGCGCCCTACCACGCCATGTACAGCGCCGAGCAGTGCTTGCCGGTGCTGCGCAGCGAAGCCGAGTTGCGCGATGCGCACCCGGTGCTGGCCGCCTACCGCCAACACGAAGAGTGCATCAGCTTCCAGCGCGATGACTGCATCCGTCTCGTGCGGCCCGCCTACCAGGGCCTGATTTCGCAGCTCGACCACCACCTCGGAAGGCTGTTCGACCACCTGGCTGCACTCGACGCGCTCGACGACACGATGATCGTCTTCTGCGCCGACCACGGCGACTTTCTCGGCGACCACTGGCTGGGCGAGAAGGAGCTTTTCTACGACACCGTGCAAAAGATTCCCTTCATCGTCGTCGACCCGCGCGCCGCGGCCGACGCCACGCGCGGCAGCGTGGAGTCGCGTTTCGTCGAATCGGTGGACGTCGTGCCGACGGTGCTGGACGCGCTGGGCATTGCCGCGCCGCTGCATCGCCTGGAAGGCGCCAGCCTGCTGCCGTTGCTGCACGGCAAGCCACCCGAGACGTGGCGCGACTTCAGCTACAGCGAGCTCGACTACAGCTACCGCCATGCGCGCCTGGCGCTGCGCAAGAACGTGCAGCAATGTCGAGCCTTCAGCCTGCGCACCGAGCGTTGGCGCTACGTCTACTGGCTCGACGAGCCCGAGCAACTGTTCGATCTGCATGCCGACCCCGACGAGTTCCAGGACCTGGGCCGCGACGCCTCGTCGGGCGCGGTGCGTGCCGTGCTGCGCAACCAGCTGCTGGACTTTCTGGCGCGGCGTCGCCACCGCAGCACGGTCAGCGACGCCGCTGTCGAGCGCGGCACCGGCGCCTACAAGAAGGCAGGCGTCTTCTTCGGCCAGTGGTAGGCATGTCCCAAGCGACGCCAAGCGACGCCAAGCAATCCCAAGCAACCCCAAGGAGACTGTCGATGAATCGTCTGATCAAGCTCGCCGCGGCCGGCGCCACGCTGCTGCTCGCCGCCGCCGCGGCGCACGCCCAGGTGGACAAGCCGGTGCGCATCCTCGTCGGCTTTGCGCCCGGCGGCTCGGCCGACATCGCCGCGCGGCTGATCGCCGAGCGCGTGGCCGGCGAGCTCAAGCAGACCGTGGTGGTCGAGAACAAGCCCGGCGCTGGCGGCCGCATCGCCGCCACGATGCTCAAGGACGCCGCGGCCGACGGCAGCACCATCATGCTGGCGCCCATCGTGGTGCCGGTCCTGGCACCGCTGGTCTTCAGCAAGCTGGCGTACGACCCGCTCGCCGACTTCGCACCGGTGGTGCATGTCGCCAACTTCCAGTTCGGCCTCTCGGTCAACGCCACGCATCCGGCGCGGGACGTGACGGGTTTGGTGGCCTGGTTCAGGGCCAACCCGACGCAGGCCAACTTCGGCAGCCCGGCGCCGGGCAGTCTGCCGCACTTCTTTGGTGTGATGATTGCTCGCGGCGCCGCGCTGGATCTGGTGCACGTGCCCTTCAACGGCGGCGGGCCGCTGATGAACGCGCTCGTCGGCGGGCAAGTTGGCTCGGCCATCGACACGCTGGTCGACCAGATCGAGATGCACCGCGCAAACAAGACGCGCATCCTGGCAACCTCGGGCGCCACGCGCAGCCCGCTGCTGCCAGATGTGCCGACCTTTGCCGAGGCCGGACTCAGCGGCGTGCAGGGCACAAGCTGGTTTGCCGTCTACGCGCCGGCCAAGACGCCGACGGCTACGGTGCAGCAGCTCAATGCGGCCGTGAACAAAGCGCTGGCCGCGCCCGAGGTGCGCGAGCGCTTCGCCAAGCTGGGGCTTGAGCCCACGGGCGGCAGTGCGGCCGATCTGTCCGCGATCATGAAGCGCGACAGCGAGCGCTGGGCGCCAGTGGTCAAGGCTTCCGGTTTCAAGGGCGACTGAATTCGCACCGCCGCGCGCCAGCCCCGGCGCGCGCGCTGCGGCTAAACTGCGCGCCCCAGGGTCGGCAGTTCACCCAGGCGTTGCCGCGTGGCCAGCCACGAGCTAGACCTGCTTTTCGATCACAGTTTGGCCTTGTGCCACTTGCGTCACCACGCATGCGCCAGGCCGGAAGTCGGCGACCCCCGGTGCCTTGCCTTCGTGCAGGGTCTTCACGCGCGTGCAGTGTTGACGCCCGGCCTGCGCCGGGCGCCGAGAGAGCGCCATGACCAAGGAACTGTTTTCGATCCGCATCAACGATGTGTCGGCCTTCGCCCGCACGCTGGGCCAGGCACTTCACGAGCGCCACGCGGCCAAGCCGACGCCACCCGGCCAGGTGGAAATGCTCAACCTGATTGCCCGCGCCCACGGGCAGCGCAACTGGCAGGCCTTGCGCCAGGCGGTGCGGCAGGCGCTGCGGCAGGCGCCGCCTGAGATGCGAGCGGCCGCTGATCAGGCAGCGCCACCGCCACCCCCCTTGAGCGACAACGCACGCAAGGCGCTGGCGCAGTTCGACTCGCGCGGCCGGCTGATGCGCTGGCCAGTGAAGTTCTCGGTGCAGAAGCTGGCGATGTGGGTGCTGTGGACCCACTTCGACGCCAAGCGCACCTACACCGAGAGCGAGGTCAACGCGATCCTGAAGGCGGCCAACCTGTTCTTCGACCACGTCACCCTGCGCCGCGAGCTCATCAACCACCGCTTGATGGAGCGCAAGAGCGACTGCAGCGAGTACCGCAAGTTGCCAGCGCGGCCGGATGAGGAAACGCGCGCGCTGCTCACCGCGTGGCGGGCCCGCTTGCGCGACAAGGCGTGAGTCGGCAGCGGCGCGCTGACTACCTCGGCGCGCTGTCTCGCAGCGGCAAGCGGCGGGGCTTGCCGCCGTGGTCCCACTGCCAAAGCGCGCCGTCGCGCGTCAAGGCCAGTGTCACCGTGTCGCCGCCCGCCACTTCGCTCACGCCGTCCATCAGTTTGATGGGCTCGATCTTGAAGCCATCGCCCCAGGCCCACAGGCTGCCGTCGGCGCGGATGGCCAGCGAGTGGCGCGAGCCCGTGGCGATGGCCACGGCGCCGCTGAAGATCGCGCCCCAGCGATCGGCCTTGTCGCCCAGGCCGTGGTGCGACAACGGCCCGAAGCGGTTGCCGCCCGTGCCCATCACCGTGCCGTCGCGGCGCAGGTGGATGGCGTGTCCGGTGTGGGCGCGCACGACCGTGGCGTCCTGGGCCGTGACCAGCGGCGCTAGCGTGCTGGTCAGCAGGCCATCGCCATACTGCCCGCGATGCGCCAGGCCCTGCACCCACAGCTGGCCGTCACGGGTGATGTGGTAGTCGGCGCTGTCGCCGATGCAAGCTGCCATCACGTTCTCGGCCACGCGTTGCGGCGCGCCACCGGTGGCGGCGTGCCAAAGCGCGCCTTGTTGATCGATCCCGCGCCAGCCCGAGGCGCCGACGGCGAATGCGGCCACGCCTCGCATCAGCACGGCGGCCGTGGCTGGCGTGGACGTCCAACTGAGCAGCACGCCGTCGCTGCGCAGCGCGAAGTAGGCGTCCTGGCTGACGCCGACCTGCTGCGTGCCATCAAGCTGCCGCAGCGGCTCGCCCCGGCCCTGCCAGCCGTACGCCACGCCGTCGACGATCGCCATGTGGCGGTCGTAGTACGAAGCAAGACGGCGGCCTGACGCGTCGGCGTGGCTGGTGTCGGTGCTCAAGAGTGCGCCGAGCAGGACGGCAAGCGCCGCGGCACGCACTCCTAGGCGTTGACGTCGACGACGAGCCGGCCGCGGATGCGTCCGGCCAGGATATCGCTGCCCGCCTGCACGGCCTGGGCCAGAGGGATCTCTTGCGTGATCGACGCCAGCTTGGCCAGATCGAGGTCTTGAGCCAGGCGCGCCCACGCGGCGTGGCGCGCGGGGTAGGGCGCCATGACGCTGTCGATGCCGTACAGCGTGATGCCGCGCAGGATGAACGGTGCCACCGAGCCCGGAAAGTCCATGCCCTGTGCCAGCCCGCATGCCGCCACCGCGCCGCCGTAGCGCATGGCTGCGCAGGCGTTGGCCAGCGTGTGGCTGCCCACCGAATCGACCACGCCTATCCAACGCTCCTTGGCCAGCGGTTTGCCGGGTGCCGACAACTCGTCGCGGTGGATGACATCGGCAGCGCCCAGCCCCTTGAGAAAGTCGCCCTCCTGCGGCCGTCCGGTCGAGGCCACGACGCGGTAGCCCAGGCGCGACAGCAAGGCGATGGCGACGCTGCCGACGCCGCCGTTGGCGCCGGTGACGAGGATGTCGCCGCTGCCCGGCGCCAGGCCGTGCCGTTCCAGCGCCAGCACGCACAGCATGGCCGTGTAGCCGGCGGTGCCGATGGCCATGGCCTGCCGTGTCGTCAGCGCGGCGGGCAGCGGCACCAGCCAGTCGGCCTTGACGCGCGCCACCTGCGCCAGGCCGCCGCTGTGGGATTCGCCCACGCCCCAGCCGTTGAGGACCACCGCGTCGCCGGGCTTGTAGCGCGGGTCGTCGCTGGCCTGCACGGTGCCGGCAAAGTCGATGCCGGCGTGCAGCGGAAACTTGCGCACCACCGGGCTTTTGCCGGTGATGGCCAGGCCGTCCTTGTAGTTGACGGTGGAGTAGGCGATGCGCACGGTCACGTCGCCGGGCGGCAACGCGGTGTCGTCGACATCTTTCACGCCAGCGCGGTAACCGGCGTCGTCCTTCTCGATGACCAGGGCCTTGAACACTTGCAATCTCCTGTGGGCGCGCTGACGCTACTCGATGTTCTGCACCTGCTCGCGCATCTGCTCGATGGCCACCTTCATCTCCACCGACAGCGCGGTGAGCTCCAAGGCGGCGGACTTGCTGCCCAGCGTGTTGGCCTCGCGCTGCAATTCCTGGATCAGAAACTCGAGCCGCTTGCCCAGTTCGCCGCCCGCCGTGAGCAGGCGCTCGATCTCTTCGATGTGCGAGGCCAGACGCGACAGTTCCTCGGCGACGTCGATGCGGATGGCATAGGCCGCGGCCTCGCCCAGCGCGCGCTCGTGGGCGCGCTCGCGCAGGCCGGGCTCGGTGGCACCAACGGCGGCGCCCTGCGCTTGGGCCAGCGCCTCGCCCCAGCGCTCCAAGAAGCGGGATTGCTGGCGCTGCACGACGGCCACCACCAGCGGCGCCGCCTGGCGTGCCAGTTCGCGCAGGCGCGTCAGCCGCTCGCGCAGCATGTTGGCCAGGCGCTCGCCTTCGCGGGCGCGGGCCTCGCGCAGGCCTTCGATGCAGCGGCGCGCCGCGGCCAGCGTGGGCTCGTCCAGCGGCGCCGTGCTGACGCCACCGCGGCACCAGTGCAGCGCCTCGTCGACCGAGAAGCCCTGGGCCTGCCTGAGCCGCGACTGCACCGCGGTCTGCAACTGCAACAGCCGACCCAGTTGTTCGTCGGTGGGTGCGTGCAGGTTGCCATCGGTCTCGCGGTTGGTGGAGACGCGCAACTCGATCTTGCCGCGCTTGCAGGCGGCGGTGAGCAACTCGCGCAGGGCGGGCTCGAGCGCACGCAGCTCGTCGGGCAGGCGCAGTGCCAAGTCTAGGAATCGGCCGTTGACCGATCGCGCTTCCACCGTCACGGCGGCCGCTGCGCCGGGCTCGGAGGCCGCGTTGGCGTACCCCGTCATGCTATAAACAGCCATCGCGTTCGCGCCTTTAGAAGCTATTTTCGATTATGTCAAAGCCCAAACCAGCGCCGCTGCCGTCTGGCACCGTGGTGGGGGGCTACTCGATCGTCAAGAAGCTGGCGGCGGGCGGTTTCGGCGTGGTCTACCTGGCCGAAGGCGAGAACCAGCAACTGGTGGCGATCAAGGAGTACCTGCCGGCCTCGCTGGCTGAACGCTCCGCGGGTGAGCTTACGCCCCGTGTCAAGCCCGACAAGCAGCCGCTGTACCGGCTGGGGCTGAAGAGCTTCTTCGAGGAAGGCCGTTCGCTGGCGCAGATCAGCCACCCCAGTGTGGTGAGCGTGCTGAACTTCTTCCGCGAGAACGAAACCGTCTACATGGTGATGAACTACCTGCAGGGCGACACCCTGCAGGATTTCATCGTCACCGCGCGCGACCTCAAGCGCGACAAGGTGTTTCGTGAGAGCACCATTCGCAGCCTGTTCGACGAGATCTTGCGCGGCCTGCGCATCGTGCACCAGCACAAGATGCTGCACCTGGACATCAAGCCGGCGAACGTGTTCGTGACCAACGACAACAAGGCCGTGATGCTCGACTTCGGCGCCGCGCGCGAGGTGCTGAGCAAAGAGGGGAACTTCATCCGCCCGATGTACACGCCGGGCTTTGCCGCGCCCGAGATGTACCGCCGCGACGGCACGCTCGGCCCCTGGACCGACATCTACGCCATCGGCGCCTGCATCTACGCCTGCATGCAGGGCTACCCCCCCAATGACGCGCCGCAGCGCATCGACAAAGACCGCCTGACACTGAGCCTGTCGAGGTTGCGCAATGTCTACTCCGACAACCTCATCGAAGTCACCGAGTGGTGCATGTCGCTGGACCCGCTGAGCCGCCCGCAGAGCGTGTTTGCACTGCAGAAAGAGCTGGCGCGCGAGACCGAGCGCCGCTACACCAAGCTCAGCTTCGGCGAGCGGCTGAAGCTGCAGCTCGAGACCATCAAGACGGGTACCAAGTCGTGACCCGCCGGACGCTGCGTTGAAGTTCTCGGTCTACCAGGTCAGCCGCAAGGGCGGCCGCGAAAAAAACGAAGATCGCATGGGCTACTGCTACACGCGGGACGCCGGCCTGTTTGCGCTGGCCGACGGCATGGGCGGTCACCCCGAGGGCGAAGTGGCCTCGCAGCTGGCGCTGCAGATGCTCGCGGCGCGCTTCCAGCGCGAGGCCAAACCGCGCATCGAAGAGCCGCTGCGCTTCTTGCATGAATGCATCATGCACGGGCACCACCAGTTGCTGCGCTACGCCACCGAGCGCGGCCTCATCGACACGCCGCGCACCACGGTCGTCGCCTGCCTGCTGCAGGGCAATTCTGCCTACTGGGCGCACTGCGGCGACTCGCGCCTGTACCTGGTGCGCGGCGACAAGCTCGTGGCGCGCACTCGCGACCACTCCTACTCCGAGTTGCAAGAGACGCTGTCGCAGGTTGTGCCAATGAACGACAAGGTCAACCGCAACGTGCTCTTCACCTGCCTGGGCAGCCCGGGCAAGCCAGTGGTCGACACGGTCGGCCCGCTGATCATGCAGCCTGGTGACCGCGTCATGCTGTGCTCTGACGGCCTGTGGGGCAGCGTGCCAGACCACGTGATCGCCGAGGTGCTGGCGCAGCGGCCGATTGGCGACGCCGTGCCCGAACTGGTCGAGCGCGCGCTGCGTGCCGCCGGTGCCAAAAGCGACAACGTCACGGTGCTGGCCGTCGAGTGGGAAGGCGCCGAAGACACCGACAGCAAGGCGGGCATCACCACCACATCGCTGGGCGACGACGTCTTCGCGTCCACCATCCAGGCCAGCCTGGGCGCCGACGGCTCGGGCGACGACCTCGACGACGCCGAGATCGAACGCTCGATCCGCGAGATCAACGAGGCGATCCAGCGCAGCTCGAGCAAGAGGAAATGACCCACCCCCGGAGCGCCTTCGGCGCTTCCCCCTCAAGGGGGCGCAGCCGGCGGCCCGGCGAAGCCGGATCCGCGGCTGCCGCTTGAGGGGCGCCGGCGCTGCGCGCGGCGGCGAGAATCACGCGCTGCGGCAAGTCACCGCCAACCAAGGATTCCGCAAGATGAGCTTTCAACGATCCGCTGGCCGCCCGGCCACTGCCTTGCGCCCGGTAAGCCTGCAACGCGGCTACACGCGCCATGCCGAGGGCTCGGTGCTGGTGTGCTTTGGCGACACCAAAGTGCTGTGCAACGCATCGGTGGAAGAGCGCGTGCCGCCGCACAAGCGCGGCAGCGGGCAGGGCTGGGTGACGGCCGAGTACGGCATGCTGCCGCGCGCCACCCACACCCGCAGCGACCGCGAGGCCGCCAAGGGCAAGCAGAGTGGCCGCACGCAAGAAATCCAGCGCCTCATCGGCCGCAGCCTGCGCAGCGTGTTCGATCTCTCGGCGCTGGGCGAGCGCACCATCCACCTTGACTGCGACGTGCTGCAGGCCGATGGCGGCACGCGCACCGCGGCCATCACCGGCGCCTTCGTGGCGGCGCACGATGCCGTGACCTGGTTGCTGGGCCAAGGCCGCATCCCGGCCAGCCCGATCCGCGACTTCGTTGCTGCCATCTCGGTGGGTGTGTTGCAGGGCACGCCATTGCTCGACCTGGAATATGTCGAAGACTCGGCCTGCGACACCGACATGAACGTGGTGATGACCGGCGCCGGCGGCTTTGTCGAAGTGCAGGGCACGGCCGAGGGCGCGCCCTTCAGCCGCGCCGAGATGGATGTGTTGCTGGCCCTGGCCGACCAGGGCATCCGCGAGCTGCTGCTGGCGCAGCGCCGCGCGCTCGGGGTGGCCTGATGCAGTTGGTACTGGCGTCCAACAACCTCAAGAAGCTCAGCGAGCTGCGGGCCATGCTTGATGGCGTGCGGGTTAACCTGATCAGCCAGCGCGAACTGGGCATCGGCGAGGCCGACGAACCGCACCTCACGTTCGTCGAGAACGCCTTGGCCAAGGCGCGCCACGCGGCCGAAGCGTCCGGCGCTGCCGCTATCGCCGACGACTCCGGCCTGTGCGTGGACGCGCTGGGCGGCCAGCCCGGCGTGCTGTCGGCCGTCTACGCGCCGGTACCGGCAGCAGCTGGCCTCGACCGCGAAGCCCGCCGGCGCACGCAGGACGCCGCCAACAATGTGTTGCTGCAGCAGCGATTGCAAGGTGTGCCTGACCGCCGCGCCCACTTCATCAGCACGCTGGTGGCGGTGCGCCGCGCCGACGACCCGCAGCCACTGGTCGCGGTGGGCCGCTGGCCCGGCGAGATCCTGGCCGCGCCGCGCGGCACGCTGGGCTTTGGCTACGACCCGCTGATGCTGATCCCCGAGCTCGGCCGCAGCGTCGCCGAACTCGACCCCGCCACCAAGAACCTGCACAGCCACCGCGCACGTGCCATGGCGCAGATGCTGCAACTGCTGCGCGAGGTGTGGAGGGTGTGATGCAGGACGTGCAGCACTTCCTGCGCCCTGGCACCTTGCAGCTCGGCG